>JACQGN010000045.1 GCA_016199545.1 Betaproteobacteria bacterium
GCTGGTCAACGGCACGTTCGGCCACGCGCTCGACTTCGACGACGGCATCGTATCGGCGCCGGTCCATCCGAGCAGCGTCGTCGTGGCGGCGCTGCTGGCCGGCGTGCAGCGCAATTTCGGCACCATGGGGAAACCACTGCATACCGGCTGGGCAGCGCGCAATGCCGTGGTGGCGGTGGAGCTCGCCGCTGCGGGGTTCTCCGCCGCGCAGGATGCGCTGGAGGCAGACAGCGGATTTTTTGCCGTCTACGGCAATGACCGTTCCGACCCCGGGAGAGTGCTGAATGAACTCGGCAATCCCTACGCGATCGACGATCCCGGCATGAGTCTCAAGCGCTACGCCTGCTGTTACGCGTCGCACCGCCCGATCGAGGGCCTGCTCGCCCTGAGGCGGGTATTGAACTTCTCGGAGCATGACATCGAATCCGTGCGCTGCGTGCTCGCGCCGGGGAGCCTGCGCGCGCTGATCTATCCGCGGCCCCGCAACGGTCTGGAAGGCAAGTTCAGCCTCGAGTACGCGCTCGCCGCAGGTGTGATCGACCCGCACTACTCCTTGTGGACGTTCAGCGATGAAGCCGTGAACCGGCCTGCGGCGCATGCGCTGCTGCCGCGCATCACCGTGGTGGAAGACGCGCGCTGCGCCGTCGGCGACGCTCACGCCGCCACGCGCGGTCCGAGCCGCCGCGGCTTTGTCGAAGTGCACGCGATAACGCGTGACGGGCAGCACGCGATGAGCCGCGTGGACAAGCTGCCGGGTTCGCCCGACCAGCCGCTCGAATGGAGCGAGCTTCGCGCCAAGTTCCTCGACTGCGCGGGGGCGGCCGGACTCGATGCGGGCCGCGCAAGCCGGGCATTCGACCAGCTTGCTGCGCTCGAGAATTGCGAGAACGTCACTTCCATCGCTCAACTGCTGCGGCGCTGAAGCGCCGATAGCGCGACAGCCGGTGCGCGTGATCGCCTCGTATCAGGCCGGCGGCAGCGAACAGATCCTGGGGCGCCCATGACCGAACTGAATCGACTGACCGCAACTGGACGCTGCTCGGCGTGCCGTGCGTGACGATTCCGGCTGGCCGCGGCGCGGCCGGGCTGCCACTGGGCGTACAGTTCGCAGGTTGCTACGACGAAGACGAGCGCGTGCTGCTGTGCGCCGAGTGGGCGCGGCGCACACTTGCGTAGATGCAATCCTCCCGCCGATCAGGCACAGTGCTGGAAGATTTCTTCGATCAGCGCGTCTTGCGAGAGATCGCGCCGGCGGCTCTCCGAGGCGAGATAGTCCTCGAACTGCCTGAGATCGCCGCGCGTGGCATTACCCCACACCTCCGCCTCGGCGAAACCGTGGGTCTCGAAAGTCTTCCAGCGATAAGAACCACACCTCGGGCATTGATAGAGCTCGTTCCAGCCCGTACCGGAGGCGACGCAATCGAGGCCCTTGACATAGGGTTCAGCGCGCACGGCGAGACAATGTGAGCATCCGGCTGGCGCGCCGCTCCTCAGCCATGGTTGGCCGATCTCGTTCGCAACCGCTTCCGGCGTGAGCCCGGTTTCGGCGGCCGCATCGCTCAGCCAGATCGAATGATCCGCCAGCAGGGCGGATGCAGTCGGGGCCTCGATCGTTGCTCTTCCCATCCCGTCACCCACGAGGATCAGCTTCCCCGAGCAGCGATTGCACTCGAGCAGCAGCTTCTCGCCCGCACGCGCCGCGGCGGGTAGAGGATAAATCCACGCCATGCCCGGCTTTCGGTCTGAACAGGTGCAGGCGCGCAGGACCAGTCGGCTCACGGGAGGCACGCTAGACGGCCGGCGGAAGCACCGAGGACCGGTCGAGGCGGGTCAACAGAAAAGGATTCGACGCCAGGATCTTCTCCCGCAGCCTGGAGCGGCCTAAGCCCGCTTGATACATGCCCTCGTCCCGCGTGACGCCGACCGCCTGTCGGAACTGGACGTAGCCGTTCGGCGTGTCCATTCCATAGCCGAACTGCACGTCGTCGGCGAACATGATGGCGGTCAGGCGAGTGGGAATGCCGACGGTGAGCGGCTCGTTGAAGATCAGGGGCTCCTCGTCCACCACGTCGTACTTCTTCGGCCGGAGGTACCGCGCAAGGTTGTTGAGAAGGACGATCGGCCAATCCGGCGGCGAGGCTGTGCCGTCATCGTGCACGCGCAGCGTCAGTTCATAGCCCAGCCCGCTCAGCGCCGGATGGGTGCTCTTTTTCTCCCCGAGATCGCTGATGCCGTAGGTGAGAAAACACCACAATCCGTTCGGTGCATCGCGCACGGCCTTGACCGCCTCGAACCCGTCAGGATCCGTGCCCGTCATGCGCACGACGTGCGGCACCATACCTGGAAAATGCTGCGCGAGGACCCGATCGAAAGCCTCGGTTCCCGCTCCGGATATCATGTCAGCCTCCGGCGTCTGGTCGAAAAGGCTGGAGGAAAATTCTAGCACCTCTCGCCTGATGCAGCGGGGCTGCGAATCATTTATTTCAGGAGCGGCCACGGTTATCATGCGTTGCGACCGTACATCGACATTTCTCGGATGGAACCCGACATTGGAAACAGGTTAGGAGACCCATCATGCTTCTGGGGCAGGCAGCCATGATCAACTGGAGCGATGTCGCTCCGGAACATCGCCCGGCCTATTACGAGTGGCACAGCCGCGAGCACATGGTGGGACGCGTCGCCATTCCCGGCTTTCAGCGCGGCCGCCGCTACATCGCAGCGCACGCCCGGCGCGACTTTCTCGTCATGTACGAAGTGGATGACCTGTCGGTGCTGACCGGCGCCGCCTACCTCGCCAAGGCCAATGCCCCAAGCGCGCTCACGCAGCGCACGACGCCGTTCGTGAAGAACAGCGTACGCGGGCTCTCGACGGTGAAAGTATCGTTCGGCATCTGCGCCGGCGGATGCGCTCTTACGCTGCGCTTCGAACCGGCAGAGGGCCACGATGCAGAGCTGGCACGCTATCTCACGCAGGAAGCGTTGCCGCGAGCCGTCGAACGGCCGGACATCGCAGGCGCCCATCTGCTGGTCGCGGACCAGACGGCGAGCACGATGGTGCCGGTGGAACGCCAGGGCCGGCCGACGATCATCCCCAACTGGATCGTGCTGATCGAGGGTGTCTCGCTCGATGCGGTAAACGGCGTGGGCGACGCCGAGCTTGCGGACCCGGCCTTGAGCGCGCACGGCTGCGCGCCCGGCATCGAACGCGACACCTACAGCCTGCAGATCATGGTCCTCCGACCGCGGTGATCACGCCTTGCGCTTGTCGAGCGTCGAGAGCGCCTCCATCGCGACGTAGAACGGCATGCCCTCGTCCAGCAACCTGCGCAGCGGGTGCGTGAGCACGGCGCGGGTGTAGCGCAGCAGCATCTCGGGCTTCTTTGCGAGCTGCCGTGCCAACTCCCACGCGCGCGGCAGGAGTTTCTCCCTTGGCCAGATCTCGGCCACGAGGCCCATGTCCTTCGCTTCCTTCGCAGTGAGCACCTGCCCGGTCAACATCAGGTAGCGCGCGCGGTTCAGCCCCATCAGCATGGTGTAGACGACGTTGATGCCGTCGCCGGGAACGATGCCGCCGTTGTGGAAATGCGCCGTGTCCTCGAAGCTCGCATCATCGGCAGCGATGACGATGTCGCACATCAGCGCGAGATCCGCGTGCCGCCTGGCGGGTCCGTTCACCACCCCGATCATCGGCACTTCGACGTTCAGGTGCGCGCTCACCAGGCGCCTGGCGTTGGAGAAAACGCTGTGGATGCCCGCCGGCGTCAGATCCGCTCCGTGAAAGAATTGCGCATCCGGATGAACTGGTATTTGCGCGCGTATTCATCGAACTTCGACATGGGCGCCCCTGCATGGATGAGTGAAGCAGCCATTGTATCCGTCTCTCCCGATCAATCCCTGACTCATTCCCTCACCCTCGATCCCTCTCCCGAAAGTAGAGGGAAGCACTGTTACACTGCGGTTTTCCCACGATCGAACCGGAAATTAAAGGAGACGAAGACGTGAACCGGAGGTATTCGATTTTTCTTGCAGTTGCCGCTGCGACGCTGCTGGCCACCGCATCGCTTCCCGCCGGGGCGCAATCCTGGCCCGCGAAACCCGTGCGCGTCGTGACCACCCAGCCCGGCAGCAGCGCCGAACTGATGGGGCGCCTGATCGCGCCGGGCCTGTCGAGCGCTCTTGGTCAGCAGGTGGTAATCGACAACCGCGGACTCGTCGCGGCGGAGATCGTCGCCCGGGCGCCCGCCGATGGTTACACGCTGCTGCTCTACACCAGCCCGCTCTGGATCGCGCCGTTTTTCCGCGACAATGTGCCGTGGGATGTGGTGCGGGACTTCGCGCCGGTCGCGCTGGCGGTCGGCTCCCCGAACATTCTTGTCGTGCACCCGTCGCTGCCCGTGAAATCGGTCAAGGACCTGATCGCGTTCGTGAAGGCGCGGCCGGGGCGGCTCAACTACGGATCGGGATCGACCGGCGCGTCGCCGCACCTTTCCGCGGAACTGTTCAAGTCCATGGCCGGCCTCGACATCGTGCGCGTCAGTTTCAAGGGCACCGGCACGGCACTGGTGGCGCTGATGAGCGGCGACCTGCAGGTGATGTTCCCCACGGCCGGTTCGGGGATGCCGACCGTTAAATCGGGGAAACTGCGGGCGCTCGCGGTGACCACTCTTCAGCCGACCGCGCTCGCGCCCGGACTGCCGACGATGGCCGCATCGGGCCTCGCCGGATACGAATCGGTTTCGCTGTCGGGCTTCCTGACGCCGTCAGGAACGCCTGCGCCGATCGTCAGCCGCCTGAGCCAGGAAATCATACGCATGCTCAATCGACCCGAGGTGAAGGAGCGGCTCTTCAGCATGGGGCTGGAAGTCAGGGCGAAATCACCGGAGGAGTTCGCCGCCACCATCCGGCGCGAGATGGCAAAGTGGGGCAAGCTGATCAAGGACGCCGGGCTGCGCGAGTGAGCCGGGGGGCGCCGGCCCACGGCGTGCCTACTTCATACCGAACGCGCGATCGAGCGCTAGCGGCCCCGCGCCGCGGCCGATGAGGTAGAGCATCAGCGCCGCCCACGTAAGATGCGTGGGCCAGGCCGCCGGATAGACGAAGATCCGGATCACCGCCGTCATGCCGAGCAACGCGAGCGCAGACAGCCGCGTGCACAGTCCCAGCACCAGCAGGATCGGGAACAGGTGCTTGGCGTAAGTCGCCATGTGCGCGGCGAATTCGGGCGGCAGCAGCGGCACCTTGTAGTCGTCGCGAAACAGCGTATAGGCGGTGTCGCTGACGGTGAGGAATCCCTCCACCTTGGTGCGCCCCGACGCGGCTCGCGCTCGCCGGCGCCGCGGCGGAGCTCCTCTCCGGCGCGACCGGCGCGGTGGTTTACACGCTGCACTGTCCGGAGATGGCGGCGCCGTTCCTCGCCGTGTAGTACCTGCTCGGCATGCTGATCCCGACCACGATCGGCGCTGCGCTCGGCCCGCGCCTGTTGCGCTGGTGAGGGATTGCCATGCATTCATAATGGATGCATAATGGATTCTTTCTCCAAGGCATGCGCCCATGCCAGTCACGTTGACCATCAAACAGGTACCTGAACGCCTCGCGGAGAAACTGCGGCTGCGCGCCGCGGCGAGTCATCGCTCGCTGCAGGGGGAACTGATGGCGATCCTGGAGAAGGTCGCGCTCCAAAGTGCCCCGCAGGCCCGGGAATCCGCACCACCTCCTTACCTGGCCAAGCGGTCTGCTGCCCTTGCCGGCTCCAGGAATATCCCCGTTCACGGCAAGCGGCTCACGCTCAGCGAGCTCTGGGAACGCTCACGGCGGCTTGGCCCCGGCGGGAAGAGCGAATCCGCCGCCATCGTGAGAGCGCTGCGCGATGAGCGTTACGGTCGTTGACGCCTCGGCGATCGCGGCCGTCCTGTTTGACGAGCCCGAAGCGGCGCCGATCATTGGCAGCGTCACCGGTGCGCTGATCGCCTCCGGCCTCATGCGCTATGAGCTTGCCAGCATCTGCGCAATCAAGCTCGCACGAAAGGCGCCGCTCGTGACCCTCGATTCCCGCCTGGCCAAGGCCTACGATCGCGCCGCGGCCCGGACCGGCCTGTCATAGGAGGAGCGCCGGCAGCATTTCCCGCCCTCCCGATCTCCCGATCTTTAGAACATCGTCTGCCCGCCGTTGACGTGTATCGTCTGCCCGGTGATGTAGCTCGCGCCGGGCCCGCACAGGAAGCGCACCGCGGCGGCGATCTCCTCCGATTCGCCCCTGCGCTCCAGGGGAATCAGCCCTCTCGGATCGCGCCGCGGCGCCCGGTAATCGGGGCGCGTGGTGTTGATCATTCCCGGCGACACGCAGTTCGCCCGGATGCCCTGCTGGCCGAGTTCGCGCGCGAGCGCACGTATCATGCCGGTGAGCCCGCTCTTGGCGGCGGAACTGTGCACCTTGCCGACGGCGCCGGTCAGAACGTTACTGCCGGTCAGCGCGACGATGCTGCCGCCGCCCGCCGCGAGCATCGAGGGCAGGCACGCCTTGATGCAGTGAAACGAGCCGTCGAGCGAGATCGATAGCGGCACCCGCCACTGCTCGAAGCTCATCTCGGTGAAGCGCATCTCCCACCGCACCGAGGCGTTTAGCACGAGGATGTCGATGCGCCCTCGACGTCCGATCACACCGTCAACCATCTGTTTGACCTGCCCCGCATCGGCGACGTCCGCCATGCAAAGCTCGGCCTGCCCGCCCGCTGCCTGGATCTCCCGCACGACGCTCTCCGCCGCCTCGCGCGAGGCGCGCGTGTTGACCGCGACCGCGGCGCCCGCTCGTGCCAGATCGAGCGCGATCGCGCGTCCGATGTTCTGCCCCGCGCCGGTGACGAGCGCGACCTTGCCCGCGAGTTCCTGGCCGGGGTGAGTAGATGGGGTAGCCATGCGGGAAATCTCCGGTGTGCGGTAGCGCCAAATGATAGCGAATTCCCGGCCAGAATCCCTGCTCGCCGGGCGAGACGCATTATGCAGGATAATCTGCGATGATCCGGTTCAGTCGTTCGACCAACATCACTCGAAAGGAACGTGAGGCATGAGCAAGAAGATCGCCGTTCTGGGGGCCGGGGCCATCGGCAGCATGATCAGCGCGGACCTGACCCAGGCCGGCCTCGATGTCACGGTCATCGACCAGTGGCCGGCGCAGGTGGAAGAGATGAAAGCAAACGGCCTGCACATCCAGTTCAGGGAAGAGGAATTGCGGATCAAGGTGCGGGCCCTGCACCTGTGCGAGTTGGCCTCGGTCAATCTCATGTTCGACATCGTGTTCCTCGCCGTCAAGGGCAATGACCATCGCTGGCTGACGGAATTCATCAAGCCGTATCTCAAGAGCGACGGCGTGCTGGTCGGCACCCAGAACGGGATGAACGACGATTCCATCGCCTCCATCATCGGACGCGAGTGCACGATAGGCTGCTCGATGGAGCTGTCGGGAGAAATATTCACCCCCGGGCTGGTCCAGCGCAACACCTCGCGCTCGCACACCTGGTTCGGGGTCGGCGAGCTCGACGGTTCCATCACCCCGCGCGTGGAGGAGATCCAGTCGCTCCTGAAGATCGTGGGCAAGTGCGAGGTCACCGGCAATATCTACGGCGCGAAGTGGTCGAAGCTCATCGGCAACACGATGACGATGGGGCCGTACGGGCTGCTGGGCCTCAAGAACTTCGACGCGATGCAGTTGCCCGGCTTGCGCGATATCTCGGTGCAGCTTGGCAAGGAGTCGCTCGCGGTGGGCAGCGCGCTCGGCATCCGGATCGAACCCGTGTTCGGGCTGCGCGCCGACGAGTTCTGGGACACGAAGCAGGACGTGGTGGTCACGATCATGGACACGCTGATGAAACAGGTCGGCTCCCGCGCCCGCACCGCGCCCGTCCACGATCACATCAAGGGCCGCAGGAGCGAGATGGAGTACATCCCCGGCGTGGTCTCGCGCAGGGGCCAGGAACTCGGCATTCCCACGCCCCTCAACGATGCCGTGGTCGAGATCGACCGGCAGATCAACGCCGGCGAGCGCAAGATGGACCCGTCGAACCTCGAAGTGCTCAAGACGATGGTGGGGGTGCGGAGCTGACTCCAGTCCCAATTGGCACCTTCCCCCTTGATGGGGGAAGGATGGGACGGGGGTGATGAAACCGTTCTGTCGGCACCACGAA
>JACQGN010000046.1 GCA_016199545.1 Betaproteobacteria bacterium
AACCAAAGGGAGACGCAAATGAGCGGAGTCAAAGCGGGCCTCATGCTGAGCGCCCAGTACTTCGAAGGGGCGGATATGGTGAGCGCCCTGGAGGAACAGATCGAGATGGTGCGGCTCGCCCGGGACCGCGGATGGGACTCTTACTTCTGCGGGCAGCATTACCTGAACGAGGGCAACCAAGGGCTGCAGATGGTGCCCTACCTCGCGCGTCTCGCCGCCGACGCGGGTGACATGACCCTTGGGGTAGGGCTGCTGCTCGCACCGCTCCACAACCCCGTCTACACCGCGGAAACGATCGCCACCCTCGACGTGATTTCCCGGGGCCGCATGGTTTTCGGCGTGGGATTGGGCTACCGCACCGCCGAGTTCGAAGCCTTCGGCGTGCGCAAAGGGGAGCGGGTGCAGCGTTTCGAGGAATGCCTCACCATCGCCAAGCGGCTCTGGACCGAGGACAAGGTGAGCTACGAGAGCGACACCTGCATACTCAAGGATGCGCACCTGTCGCTGAAGTGCGTGCAGAAGCCCCACCCACCGATCTGGTTCGCGGCCAAGCATGCCAACGCCATTCGTCGCGCCGCCCAACTGGGGGACTGCCTCTACCACAGCCCGAAGGCCACCCTCGCCACCCACAAAGAGCGGCTGACGCTGTACAAGGAGGAACTGCGCAAGGCGGGCAAACCCCTGCCGCGGGAAAATCCCTTCCGCATCGAGATCTACTGCGCGAAGAGCCGGGCCGCCGCGATGGAATTGGGCGCGCCGTATATTTCCGAGAAGTACAAGGCTTACGCGCAGTGGGAGAGCGACAAGGCCATGCCGGAACGCGAGCGCATCGACAAGTCCTTCGAGGAGCTGGTCGAGGACCGCTTCGTGATCGGCTCACCGGAGGACTGCTGGAATCAGTTGCAGCCCTACATCGAGGAACTGGGCGTGACTCACTTCGTGTTCCGCACCCACTTCCTCGGCATGCCCCTCGCCAACGCGCTCGCCAGCATGCGGCTCATGTCCGAGGAGCTGCTGCCGGCCCTGCATGCCGCCAGGCCCACTCCGCTGGAAAAGATTACCGGCGCCTGATACCTCGGCCCTGGCTAGACGCAATCTCAAAATCATGTCATTCCCGAGCAATCGGGAATCCATACGACGATTGACGAAACCCGGACGTCTGGTGGATTCCCGTTTCCACGGGAATGACAACGAGTGTCCGAGTGCAGTCCGGTATGTGTGAGATGGGTTCTAATCAATCTTGAATGCCGTTTGCTTGCGCATGCGCGCCCACCTCGCATAATCCTGCTGCTGGATAATTGGGGTCAGTGTGACCCCAATTCGTCGAATGACTTCATCGCCGAGCTCGGGCTGCCGCGCCAGCTGTCGGAGGTAGGCATCGGCCCCGAGCACTTCCCGACGATAGCGACCAACGCCATGCACGACCGGTGGCTCCACAAGAATCCGGTCAAGATCACCTCGCCCGAGCAGGTACTGAAGATCCTGGAAGCGGCGGCCTGAGCATCGTAGCCGCAAGTTGGCTCCGGCATGCCAACGTGCCACTGACCTACCACCCGGTGCCCGACATCGCCTGAGCTCCCGTACTGAAAGTAATGCCTCGAAACAGCCAGGGGGTGGGAACGCGCTTGCCTTTCTCTAGTGGTCGGCGTAGATTGCGCAGCAATTCGCCGCTGATGTCAGCTTGGATCGCGGTTTTCTCAATGAGGGAGGGGCCAGCATGAACATAAGACGTATTATGCGAATCCGGCGAGCACTTTCGCACCGGCTCCCGGCACGCGGACTCGGCCCGGCGGAATCGCGGGCGGATTGATTTGCCTATCGTTTCTCCATCGAGCTATATTGAGCCGGCCCGGAAGAAATGAAGAAGAAGGGCGACTTCGTGCGCCCCCTTTAAGGGAGGAAAGCCATGACCGTACGATCTCGATGGTTGATGGTTGGTGCACTCGCTGCAGCGGTCGCCTGCACGTCGCACGCGCAGCCCTACCCCAACCGACCGATCCGGCTGATCGTTCCATCAGCGCCGGGCGGCGCCCCGGACATCAGCGCGCGCATGTACGGCCAGGAGGTGAGCCGACAGGTGGGCCAACAGGTCGTGGTCGACAATCGCGCCGGGGCGAGCGGATCGATCGGCTTCGGGCTGGTCGCGAAGGCGCCGGCGGACGGATACACGATAGGCTATGCCACTTTCCCGCTCGCGACCAATCCGAGCATGCTGCCCACGTTGCGCTATGACGCGCTGCGCGATCTGCAGATGGTCGTGCACCTCGCTTCCACACCGAACGTGCTCGTGGTGCAACCAGCGCTGCCCGTGAAGTCGGTGCAGGAATTGATCGACTATGCTAAAGGCAGCCCCGGCAAGCTGCACTATTCCTCGGGCGGCAGCGGCACCAGCCTGCACCTGGCGATGGCGCTCCTGATCTCGGCGACCGGCGCGCAGTTCACGCACGTGCCCTACAAGGGCGTCGATCAGGCGACGATCGCGGTGATCGGCGGCGAAGCGCAGGTCATGTTTCACAACATCACGCCGATTCTGCCGCATGTTCGCGCCGGCCGGGTGCGCGGGCTCGCGGTGACGACATTGAAGCGCGTCGCATCGGTGCCGGATCTGCCGACCGTTGCGGAATCCGGTGTGCCGGGATACGAGATCGCCCCCTGGGGCGGCATCATGGCGCCGGCGGGGATTCCACGCCCGCTTCTCGACCGGCTCAACGCCGAGTTCAATATTGCGCTGAAATCGAAGACCGTGCAGGACACTTACGCCGCAGCAGGCGTCGAGCCGCAAGGCGGGACGCCCGAGCAGTTCACAGAGCACGTGCGCCGGGAAACCGAAAGATGGAGCCAACTCATCAAGCGGCTCGGAATCAAGGGTGGTTGACGCGCCCGGTCCCAATTCTGGCAGGATCAAGTGATAATTCGGGTCAGTGTGAGCCCAATTCGCCCGTCCTGCTGTGTTGAATTGATCGGCAGCGGCACGAGAACAGGTTTCTCGATCGGGCTAGAGCATCGGCACGCCATCGCGGTCGACAGCGAAGCGCTCGCCGGCCTCAATTGGTACGCGCAACCGATTCTCAAACGGCGGGATCGGGCAGTTCCACGCTCTACTGAATGAGCAGGGAAGGAGCGCCGCGTAGTTGAAGTCAATACTCACGGCTCCGGACTGATCCGCTGGTATCCGCACGCTGCGGCCAGAACCATAGCTCCTGTGGCCGCTGGTCGCGTCCGTAAAGTGCAACACGTAGGTGTCCCCGCGCCGGGTTGCGTAGAGCGTCTGTTCCACCCCATCGATGTCGAACGTCATTTTCGCCACGACCGGCCTGTCCACCGGGTTCGGGTTCCGGTGATGCGTGATCGCTACCGTCCTTCCGTCGG
>JACQGN010000063.1 GCA_016199545.1 Betaproteobacteria bacterium
ATCGACGTGATGCTGGTGCTGCTGGTGATCTTCATGATCACCGCGCCGCTCATCAATCCCGGCCAGATCGAGCTGCCGCAGATCGGCAAGACCGCCGATCCGCCGGTGGCCCCGCTGGAAGTATCGGTGCGCACCGACCAGTCGCTGTGGCTGCGCGACCGCTCGCAGCCGGGCGGCGAGCGCAAGGTCACGCGCGACGAACTGATCCAGGCGATACGCGAGAAGCAGAAGCGGCGTCCCGGCCAGGCGGTGGTGATCGCGGCCGACAAAGACGTGCGTTACGAGGCGGTGCTGGAAGTGATGGAGATGCTGCAGCAAAACCAGGTGAGCAAGGTGGGGCTCCTCGCCAAACCGCGCACGCCATGAGCGCGATCGGCGTCACGCGCAACGAGAAGACGATCTCCGGCGCGCTGGCGCTGGGGATGCATCTCCTGTTCGCCGTGCTGCTCATATTCGGCGTCGCCTGGCAGCAGAAAAGGAGCGATGCGCCGGTAGTCGTGGAACTGTGGAGCAATCTACCACCCGTGCCGCAGCCCAGGGTCGAGGCGCCGCCAGTCACGAAACCCGAGCCCGAGCCTCCGAAACCCGCGCCGGCGCCGAAAGTCGAACCCAAGCCCGTTCCCAAACCCGACATCGCGCTCAAGGAGAAGGCCGAGAAGGAGCGCAAGCGCAAGGAAGAGGAGCGGGAGAAGGCGGAGGCGAAGAAACGCGAAGAGGACAACAAGAAGCGCCTTGCCGCGCTCAAGGCGCAGCAGGCGAAGGAAGCGGAAGCGCGGCGGATTGCGAAGGAGCAGGATGAAGCGCTGCGCAAGCTCGCTGCGCAGCAGGCCGCGCAGGCCTCCGCGCAGCAGCGCCTGATCGACGACTACAAGCGCCGCATCAGCGACAAGATCAGACGCTTCGTGGTGCTGCCGCCCAACCTGCAGGGCAATCCCGAGGCAGAATTCGAGGTGGTGCAGATCCCGGGCGGCGAGGTGCTCAACGTGAAGTTGAAGCGCAGCAGCGGAAACTCCGCCTACGATGCCGCTGTCGAACGGGCAATCTTCAAGGCGCAGCCGCTGCCGCCGCCGCCGGAGCCGTTGCGGTTCGGCGATTTTCGCGAGTTGAACCTCAAGTTCCGCCCGAAAGAATAGCAACGCCCCTTATAATTGCACGCCATGAAATTATCGATCGCAAGACATTTTCGCACGTTGCTGTTGCCCGTGATGTTGATCCTGCCCGCGCCGGCGTGGGCCGCGCTCACGGTCGAGATCATCGGCAGCGGCGCCAACCAGATTCCGATCGCCATCGTGCCCTTCCGCGCCGAGGACGGCATGGCCCAGAAAATCACGCCGGTGGTGGCCGCCGACCTCGCGCGCAGCGGGCTCTTCCGCATGGTCGATGCGGGGGGCGTCGTGCCGGTGCCGTACGAACCAGCCGACGTCAACTACCCGGTGTGGCGCGCGCGCGGGGCGGAGGCGCTGGTGATCGGCAGCATCGTGCCTCAGGCGGGCGGGCGCTACGAGATCCGTTTCCGCCTGATGGATGCGGCGAAGCAGACGCAACTCGTGGGCATCGCCTACACCGTGGCGGAGACGCAACTGCGCCTGACCGCGCACAAGATCGCCGATGCGATCTACGAAAAACTCACCGGGGACGCCGGCGTGTTCGCGACGCGCATCACCTACGTGGTGAAACGCGGGACGCGCTACGAACTGCAGGTCGCGGACGCGGATGGCTTCAACCCCCAGACGGTGGTGGCATCGAATGAGCCGATCATTTCTCCCGCGTGGTCGCCCGACGGCACGCGGCTCGCCTACGTGTCTTTCGAGAACAGGAAGCCGGTGGTCTACGTGCAGTCGCTCGTCACCGGCGGACGCCATGCGGTAGCGAATTTCCGGGGGAGCAACAGCGCGCCCGCGTGGTCGCCCGACGGACGGCGTCTCGCGGTGGTGCTGACGAAGGACGGCGGCTCGCAGATTTATCTCATCGGCGCGGACGGGAGCGGCACGCCACAGCGCCTCACGCAAAGTTCGGCGATTGACACCGAGCCCAATTTTTCCCGGGACGGACAGTTGATCCTGTTCACTTCGGATCGCGGCGGGAGCCCGCAGATCTACGGCATGTCGGCAACGGGCGGAGACCCGCGGCGCCTCACGTTCGAGGGCACCTACAACGTCTCGCCGCGCTTCAGCCCCGATGGCAAGAGCTTCACCTTCATCCAGAGAAACGGCGGGCGCTTCAACGTGGCGGTGCAGGACCTCGCGACGCGCCAGGTGCAGGTCCTGACCGACGGCGCGGTCGACGAATCGCCGAGCTTCGCGCCCAACGGCCGCATGATCCTGTATGCGAGTGGTGGAAAGGGGCGTGGTATATTAGCCGGGGTGTCGAGCGATGGCAGGGTGAAGCAGCGGCTCGTGGAATCCTCGGGCGACGTGCGTGAACCCGCGTGGGGTCCGCTGGTCAAATAACAGGTTTCTTTGAACGAGGAGCGAACGATGAAAAGAATTCTCGCGGCACTGCTGATTGCAGGGGCGCTGGCGGCTTGCAGCAGCACCCCGACCCAGGAACAGGAAGGTGCGAAGGTCGAAGACCGCACGGCGACCTCACCCCCGGCCGAGCCGTCGCGGCCCGCTCCAGGTGCAATGACCAGCAAGCCCGTCGGTCCCGGCGCGGTGGCGATGGATCCGCTCAAGGATCCCGGCAATATTCTGTCCAAACGCAGCATCTACTTCGACTACGACAGCAACGCGGTGAAGGACGAGTTCAGGCCCGTGGTGTCTGCGCACGGCAAGTATCTCGGCCAGAACCGCAACACGCGCGTGCGCATCGAAGGCAATACCGATGAGCGCGGCAGCCGTGAATACAACCTCGCTCTCGGCCAGCGGCGGGCGGACGCCGTGAAGCAGATGATGCAGGTGCTCGGCGCTGCCGCGAGCCAGATCGAGACGATCAGTTTCGGCGAGGAGAAACCGCGGGCGCAGGGGAGCAGCGAGCAATCCTGGGCGGAAAACCGCCGCGCCGACATCAAGTATCCGGGCGAGTGAGGAAAAAGCGGTGAGGAGTGAGGAGTGAGGAGTGAGGGGCGCAAGCCCCTTGCTGCGCTCGCAGCCTTCGCCAGCGCGCTGATCTTCTTGTCTGTCCCGGTCTGCGCGGCGCTGTTCGACGATGACCTTGCACGCAGGCAGATCGCAGAGGAACGCCGGCGCGTCGACGAGCTGAAGGAGCAGCAGTCACAGCTCGCTGAGCGTCTTGTCAAAGTCGAGGAGGCATTGACGAACCAGCCCGTTCTGGCGCTGGTATCGCAGATCGAAGCGCTGCGCGAGGAGATGCGGCAACTGCGCGGGCAGATCGAGGTCGTCTCCAACAGTATCGAGATGGCCGGCAAGCGCCAGCGCGACATGTACGTCGATATCGATACGCGCCTGCGGCGGCTGGAGCAGCCAGCCGGCGGCGCACCCGCTCCCGGGGCCGCCGTTGCCCCGCCGGGGCAGGTGGCGTCGGCTGCGGCGGGCGAGGATGCGCGCGTCTACGAAGCGGCGCAGAATCAGCGGCGCATCGGGAACTACCAGGCCGCCATCGTCGCTTTCCAGGGATTCCTCGCGCAGTTTCCGCAGAGCCCGCTTGCGCCGCGCGCCCAGTACTGGATCGGCGACTCCTATTTCAATCTTCGCGATTTCAGGAACGCCATTGCCAACCAGCAGAGGCTGATCGCGACCTATCCGGACAGCGCGTCGGTGCCCGATGCGATGCTCAACATCGCGAGCAGCCAGCTCGAGCTCGGCGATACGGCTGCCGCGCGCCGCTCCATGGATAACCTGGTTGCGCGCTACCCGGCGAGCGAAGCCGCCGAAAAGGCCCGCAGGCGCCTCGCCACCCTCAAGTGAAGCGGAAAGAAAGACGATAGAGGAGAGACGAGAGACGGGATAAATTCTCGATGAATCCCGACTGACCCGGTTTGGCGCCTTTCGTCTCTCGTCTTTCGTCTATCCGGTTTCTATCGTCTATCCCCGCTGCCCTGATCCGGCGTCGTCCGGGAAACGTTCCGGTACATCCGCTTAATGAAGAACGCGGTGGTGCTCCTCTCCGGCGGCCTCGACTCGGCCACCACGCTCGCGATCGCGCGCGAACGCGGTTATACGTCTCATTGCCTGAGCGTCGATTACGGCCAGCGCCATCGCGCCGAACTCGATGCCGCCGCGCGCGTGGCGCGGGCGCTGGGAGCGAGCGCGCACCGCACCATCAAGATCGATCTCGCGGCGTTCGGCGGCTCGGCGCTGACGGATCCCGCGATCGCCGTACCCCAGGCGCCCACCACCGGCATTCCCGTTACCTACGTGCCGGCGCGCAACACGATATTGCTCGCGCTTGCGCTCGCCTGGGCCGAGGTTCTCGGCGCGCAGGACATTTTCTTCGGCGCCAATGCCGTAGATTATTCGGGCTATCCCGATTGCCGTCCCGAGTTCATGCGGGCATTCGAACAGCTTGCGAATCTTGCGACCAAGGCGGCAGTCGAGGGGCGGAAGCTCGCTTTGCGCACGCCGGTCATCGATCTCACCAAGGCGGAGATCGTGCGCCGCGGCGCTGCGCTCGGCGTCGACTACTCGATCACGGTTTCGTGCTACCAGGCGACGGATGCGGGACTGGCGTGCGGGCGCTGCGACTCGTGCCGCCTGCGGCGCGCGGGATTCGAAGCCGCGGGCCTGCCGGATCCCACGCGCTACGCGGCATAGCGGCTCCTACGCGCGCCGCATCCACGAGCAGGCATCACAGGCCGGTGATATAGTGACGTGACATGGAACTCACCATCCATAATCAGGTGTTGCTCGCTGTTTTTGTCATCGCGGCGATCATGGGCGCGGTCGCCAACAAGACGAATTTCTGCACCATGGGCGCGGTTTCCGACTGGGTCAACATCGGCGACACCGGACGCATGCGCGCGTGGGTGTTCGCGATGGCGGTCGCACTGGCCGGCGTGCTGGGGATGGAGGCTGCCGGGATGGTCAATCTGTACGGCGAGACCTTCCCTCCCTATCGCACCGCCAATTTTGCCTGGCTGCGCTACCTGCTGGGGGGGCTTCTCTTCGGCATCGGCATGACACTCGGCAGCGGGTGCGGCAACAAGACGCTGGTGCGCGTGGGCAGCGGCAATTTGAAATCGCTCACCGTATTGACCGTGGCATCGGTGGCGGCATACCTGATGCTGTGGACGCCGCTCTTCGAAAAGGCATTCGTGCCGTGGATCGGGCCGACAACCGTGAATCTCGCGCACTACGGCGTCCCGAACCAGGAACTCTCCACGGTGATGGCGGCGATGGTCGGTATGCAGGGCGCGCCCGCCCTGCATCTAGCCGTCGGCGCGCTGGTCGCGGTCGGCATGCTGGCCTTCGTATTCAAGTCCGGGGATTTCCGGGGCAGCCGCGACAACATTCTGGGCGGGGCCGTGGTGGGACTGGCGATCGTCGCCGGCTGGTGGATCACCGGCGGCCCGTGGGGCCAGAAGTGGAAGGAGTTTGCCGAGTTTGCGACCGATGTGCCGAGCCGGGTGCAGGTCCAGTCCTACACCTTCGTGAGCCCGATGGGCGACTCCGCGCGCTACGTGCTGGACCCGGCGAACCTCGCGCTTGTGAATTTTGGCGTGATGGCCCTTGCCGGCGTCATCGCCGGATCGCTCGTATATGCGCTCGCGACGCGCACGTTCCGCTTCGAGTGGTTCGCCTCACGCAAGGATTTCGTGAACCACGCGCTGGGCGGCGCGCTGATGGGCATCGGCGGCGTGCTGTCGATGGGCTGCACCGTGGGCCAGGCGATCACCGGCATCTCCACGCTCGCCATCGGCTCCATCCTCACGTTTCTCGCCATCGTGATCGGCTCGGCGGGGACGATGAAATACCAGTACTGGCGCATGATGCAGGAAGCCTGAGGGCAGGAGCCAGGAATCACGGGGGTGCGCATTGCGCGCCACGAATCATTGACCCATTCTCCTATGAAAGGTAAAATTCGCGCCTTTTCTCGGGCGGTTAGCTCAGTCGGTAGAGCAGCGGACTTTTAATCCGTTGGTCGGGAGTTCGAATCTCCCACCGCCTACCAGATTCATCAAGGGGTTAGCTTTCACGCGGCCCCTTTTTCTTTTACCAGCGCAGCCAATTTCGTAGCAATCGGCACGATGTTGGCAGCCGCTTTCGCCAGGTGCTCCGGCGCAAGATGCGCATACCGTTTCACCATCTCAGCGCACTCCCAACCGCCCAACTGTTGCAGCTCGTAGAGCGGCGTCCCCGCCTGAACATGCCAGCTCGCCCAGGTATGGCGCAGATCGTGCCAGCGGAAGTTTTCAATACCAGCTCGCTGCAGGGCTCGCTTCCATGCGTGATTGTTCACCCACCGGACCGGCTGCCTTTGGTAGGTGAAAACCCGCGAATGGTGCTTGCCGATCTGCCGCAGCAACACGGCCGCAGCCTCATCGTTGAGCGGAACCGGTATTGCCCTCCGCGCCTTTGCCTGATCTGGATTGATCCACGCTACCTTGCGCGGCATGTCGATCTGTGACCACTCGAGTCCGGTCACGTTTCGTTGCCGCAGCCCCGTATGAAGCGAGAACTTCACCATATCAGCAAGGTGGTCAGGCAGCGCGCGCAGCAGAGCGTCCGCTTCCGCGCGAGTAAGCCACCTGACACGACGCGACTGCTCCTTAAACATTCGCACCTTGGGCGCCCGGTCCATCCACTCCCACTCGTATGCGGCCTTCCTGAGAATCGCACGCACCAGAGAGAGAAAGCGGTTAGCCGTCGCGCCGATTGCTTCCCGCGCCTTCGCTTCGGCGATTTCGTCGAGCTTGTCGCGGGTGATGCTGTCGAGCGTCACATCGCGCAAGAACCGGTCCAGCCAGCGCAGCTTGCGGATATCCTCCTGGTGCGTTGTCTTGTGACCGGTTTCACGCAGGTATCGGACGACGGCATCATTCCACGTTCGGCGCGGCTTCACGCCGAGACGGTCTTGCTCCCACAGCGACGCCTTCAGCTTGTCGTGGAACTGCTGAGCCGCTACGCGGTCGGCAGTCCCAGTGCTTTGCTGTAGTCGTCAGCCTTTGTGGGTAAACCTCGCCCACCAACACGGCGAGTCTTTGCGTTTGTAGAGCGACATGTTTTGACCTCCGCATGTTCACCCTGCAACGCCTGCCGGTTGCTAGGGTATAGCGAACGCAGGTAGGCAGCAAGATCGTTTTCAATGAAGATCCAACACTTGCCCGGCTTGGCACCCGGGATGATGCCGGCACGTGCCCTGTCCTGCACCGTAACCGGGTGGAGGTTGAGAAACCTCGCGGCCTGCTGGAGATTCAGCGTTTTCATGCCGCTCAGTTGAGCCGGTCTTCCTTGCGGCTTTGAGCTCGGAACGTGTTGTCCGGCACATCCATGAAGCGATACAGCAGGTCTTCGTAACAACCGATTTCCTTGTCCAGACCACGACGCGCCAGCTCCTCACCGTTCGCGTCCATAAAACAGCTCAACGCCTCGACGCAGCGCTTCACTTCCTTTTCAGTGAAGGACAGCACCATGGGCCGGTAGTCCTCGCGTGAGAGTTCGCTGCGCGAGAACGGGAGTCTCACTGAGGGACGGGGAGCGAGGTAGTGGCTGGCGAGACCGAACAGGGTGACGATCATGATTACCCCTCCCACGGAAAGCCATAGCGGTAGGCAGTCAGCGCATCCGCAACCGCGTAAGTGAATGCCTCGATGTCCTCGCAGGCTTCCAGTTCCTGCCGGCAGGCGGCCCAGAACGCGCGCATCTTCTGTTCACGATATTCCCGCGCTTGAACTTCGGAATGACGCACGAACCACGCCGTGTTGTAAACCGCTGCGAATTTTTTCATCCGGTCGCGCAGCCGCACGGCATGCTGCCTACCGCGCCGTTCGCGCGCGGCCTCGATCTGATCGGGCGTGCCCTGATCCGGCAGTGATTCGGCAAGTTCCAGCACGACCGCCCGCACGATGTCTGTGAGCTTTGAGGGATCGAGATCGATCCTCATCGCCCTGGTAGGTTGCGGCGAAACCTGCGGCAGCTTCTTCCTGAGCACCCTTCGCTTCGCGGGGTATTTCGGCATGGGGTCAGCCCCACCGATCCGATTCAGTCCCCATGCTCAGAAACGCCGTGTGCGCTGGCGCGTAGCTGAGCAAGCAGCATGCGCACACCTGCCTTACCGCTACTTTCGGCCTGGCGCAACACATCTTGCTGGGCATGGTGCGCTACTACGAGATTCCAATCTTCAGGAGTGAGCTCATCGATCACTTGCGATGCTGGCTTGGGATCGCTGAGGTAGCCGCCGCTCTGCAGCAGGCCGTGGGCTAGCCTTGAGAGTCGGGGATGATTGCGCCCCTTTGCTGCTGATTGATAAGGTTTTTGCTCTTTCCGGTGAACAGATTTTGCGTATATACCTAGAGGGGCCGATTCCGGCCCAGGAAGGCCCCGGTTAGGGCTCGCTGCCGACTCCCCAAAAACAGGGCTAGCCTCGCATAAACGGGCCACCAGCAGCGCGGCTGCCTCGCCAGCTGGGGTCAGCCCCCAGCCAGCACCGTCTGACACCAGCCTCTTTATCACCAGCTGGCGCAAGGCCCGCTCCGGCATATCGTCAGACCTGCCATCAGCCAGGCACTGCAGCACACGAAACTGAGCGGCGGTCAGGGAGAAGACAACCGGGGAACTCACGACCGGCTCCTACGCGCACGATCGGTCGCAGCTGCACAACGCGCGCCTAGACCACCGGCACTTGCCGGCGAAGGACGCCCGGCGACCGTCCCCGTCATACTTATGGGTAGGGTCGGGACGGCTGAGGCGACGGCTGATTGACCGCGTTGCGTGCAGCAAAGATCGCAACGCCGATCAGCAACACCACGACAACAGCGGTCGTAGCGCCCGCACCGCCAACCGGCAGCATAGGGACAGGGACTCTCATGCCGGTTCCTCCTCGGACTCCGGCGTGGGAACCGCATTCGGTTCGATGCCCGCGCGCGTGACACTTTCGCGCAGCGCGTCGAGCATGATCTCGTGTAACGACTCTTTCTCGACAGTTGCCGCCAGCGGGTTGTTCAGGCCAGTGAGGTAGCGGACCAGCACATAGTTAGCCGCGAACAGCGCGAACAGTTCACTAACTTCGTCCTCGGTCTCTTTGGCGAAGCCCTTCGCCTCGCCCCACAGATCCTTGACGCGCGCTACCTTACGTGCGGAAAGCTCCGCCGCACGGACATCGTTGCGTTCGATTTCCGCAAGCACGTCGCGCACGCGCTCGGGAGTGAGGTCACCCCGGATCGGGAAATAACAGACCGTGCCCACGGCAAGCCGCGGATGTGGGCTTGCTACTTCGTCGTCACCGGGCGAGTTGTCAGCGGCATCATCATCGAACTCGATGCCCTTCGACTCGAAGTAATCGCGCAACTTGGCCAGGTGCTCAGGGCGCAGCGTGCGATCGCCGTTGCGAAACTCGCTCAGGTATGTGCGCGGGATGCTGGTTTCCTTGGCGACGTCCGAAACGTTCAGCCGCAGCTTGACGACGGCTTCGTCGAAGTCCGCGCGGGACAGGATTTCAGGTTGCTTGATGATCATCGACTCTCCTTCAAAACAGCAGTAATCCTGCTGAACAGGAGAGTAGGATATCAGCCCTCAGGCCGCTGTCAAGCAAAACAGCAGGATTGCTGCTGTTATGCGGGATACCTAGCTTGGCTGATGGTCAGGTAATATCGCAAATTCAGGGTCTTGTCTTACCCCGAGCTTCCCACAGCCACTGCTGGCGGCGGGCGATTAGGCGACGTTCTTGGTCGGCCCTGCGCGCGTCACGTTCGATATCTTGGTAACGCTGAACAAATTGTGGATCACCCACGGGGATGCCTGACTCCGTAACCGTCAAAATGAATTGTCGCAGCCCATCCAACAGGGATGTGCTCCCCGGAACCATCAAATCATGATCTACAGTCCCGAACAATAACCACTTCGGTGGCACCCAGAAGGTGTCAGAGAGAATCCGCAGCTCCCGCGCGCCAGGGAGGTATTCACCCGATTCGTAGCGCATCAGCGACGTAGTAGCAATGCCTTTTCGATCAAAACAGCGAACGTACCGCGCCAGCGCTTCAAAGCTCAAATTGTCTAGTTGTCCGCGGCAATAAGCGATGCGTTTCCCGATACCGCGCTCCGGGTCATCACTCATGATTGGTCCCAGCGCCGGCTTTACCGTCAGATTGGCCCACGGAGCGTCGTCCTTCATCTGATCCACGGGCAGCGGTGTAACCAAAATGCGGGTCATCGTGCCTTCACTAGCGATCTGGCCAGTGCTACCAGGCCCATGGTCACCCGCCACTCTGTGTTTGGCAGGGGTGGCGCGTTTTTTCTTTGGTGTCGGCATCGTGTACGAACTGTTCGGACGAGCCGCTCTCACAGCCCGCAACATCTTGTCGTTATGCGTATTTCACCGAATGACAGAGCGCCTGCAAGGGGCACGGAGAATTATACCAGCCGCCCTCGCGTGACCAGCGCCGCGCGACACGTCGCGGCCGGGCCCGCCCGACGCATCACCGCGATCGAGGCGCGACACGTCACCACCATGGAGGCACGACACGTCAGTGCGATCGGTCCGCGACGCCTCGTAGATCGCCCAGGCGCCGACACCCCGCCAGAGCCGGGAAAGAGATCAGAACACATCACCCGGCCGCGCGCCGATGAGACGAAAGAGCCAGTAGCAGAAGGCCGCAGGCTTGGCACCGATCACGCGCGCCGGATCAGTCAGGCGCGGCCGGGCAGCATAGACCAGCGAATCCGTCACGCGAGATCCAGACGCGACGATTCGCGCCGGCACGTAAACGACTGGCTCCCAGGACGCCACGCCCAGGCCACGAGCGCCACGCACCCAGGCCGCGACGCGACACCGAAGGCCCAAGCCGACACCTACCGCCAGAACTGCGGGAAGCGCCCGCGCCGACGTTCACAGCGCCCATCCGTCAAACTCCTGCAGGCGAGACAGCAACGCCGCATGATCGACTTCGCGCCGCTCAGGGTAGTAGCTCGCCAGCCCAGGGTAAGGCGGATCAGCATAGGCGACGCGAAGCATTGAGCCGTCGCGCTCGCCGGCGATAACGTCTCGCTCGAAGCGATGCGCCGCTTGACGACACCGTTTCGAGCAATAGCGGGCATCCGCGCGAGCCGTCGCGCAGATCCCACGGTGACACCAACCGCAGCGCCGGCCCATCAGCGCTACCGCTTACCCTTGCGCGCCACCGTGCCGACAAGTCCCGCGAGTCACGTCAGCGCGAATAAAGGAAAGGACGCGAATACATCACGAGCTCGAATGGCCAGCGGCCGCAATGGTCCGTCGATCCGATGGCCCCACGTGTGAATGGCCGGCCGTCGGAATGGCCACCAGGCGTAATGGCCTTTGAGCGCAAGGGCCACCTGGACGAATGGATGATCGAGCGAATGGGCGCCGGCACACATAGCCACGCCGACCAGCCAACGCGCAAATGGTCGCCGGTAGCCATGGCCACGCCCACGAGGCAGCGAGCAAGAAGCACAAATAATCCGACTTGCCGGCACCATCGCCAGACACAGCGGGGCAGGACTCGGCCGCCAACGTCAAAAACAGCGATGCGGGATCCGGCAACAAGGTTGCAGGGGCACTCAGGTATAATTCTAGGGGTGAAGACCTTTACGCTCACCGAAGCCAAGCGGCAGCTCGCCACTGTCTTGGAACAGGCCAAGGCGGGGGAGGCAATTGAAGTCACTCGGCATGGCAAGCCGATGTTTCAGTTCCAGGGAGGCGAGACCGTGATCGTGCAACGCCGTGTCAAAGCTGAGCGCACGCGCCGCACCTTTGAGCGTGTGCTGGCCTCCATGCGACGGCGCACACACAAAGCCGGGGCGCGCACAGCGAGCGCGTTGCTCGCTCAAGCACGCACCAGCCGCGCCCGCAATCTCGGTATCGAATGACTTCTCGCTTCGTCCTGGATGCCAACGTCCCGTTGACGTGGTTTCTGGATGAAGAACCCGAGCAGGCTGCCTATGCGCAGGCTGTTGCACGCATCATCCAGGAAGGCAATCCGGTTTGTGTGGTCCCAGCGATATGGCATGTGGAAGTCGCCACAGTGCTACTCGCAGCACACCGCGATTCGCGGCGGCGTTTTTCAAGCGCCAAGCTGGGCGCAGCGCTGGAAGTGCTGCACGGGTTTTCACTGGAGACCCATCATTTCCCGCATGAACCGCGGCAGATCGTCATGCTCGCGAGGCAGTATCACCTGCAAACGGCGGATGCGCTCCACTTCGATTTGGCACGCACGCAGCGGCTGCCGATCGCGACGTTTGACCGCGGCATCCGGGACGCGTGCAGGCAGTTCGATGTTGATCTGCTGAAGCCGTAGACGCTGTAGCCAATATCGTAGCAGCCCGGCCTCAGATTCAGGCTTTTTGAGGCTGCTTTCAGCTAACAATGAAGGGGGCAGACGTTGCAGGTTGTTGATTTAACAAAGCCTGCTTTTTACCGCTGATTCTTTTAATCCGTTGGTCGGGAGTTCGAATCTCCCACCGCCTACCAACGAATCAAAGGCTTGGCACGGCGGGCTACGCCGTTTTTCTCCGTACGTGACGAAAACGTGACGTAAAAATCACGTTTCCGACGGTTATCTCACGCGTACGGCACCCTGTAGCGAGCGCAAACCGCACGATAGCCGCCAGGTGAGGCGAGCAAGCCGCGATAAGCCGGTTTGCATCCTCCCTGTTCAACCATCGGTCGCGCTCCACTTCGCCACGCAAGAGCCGAATCTTCGGGAAGCTAAGGGCGCTGCGCCGGTTGGAGGACGGTCGCAGCGAGGTGCATCGCCGCATGCAGCAACTCAGCATGGAAACAAGAAGCATGCGCGTCCGCGCTGAACGGCGGCGTGTGGATTCGCTACTTGAGCCGAAATAAAGATTTGATTGCCGTGACGTTCTTCGCGGGGACCCGCCATTCCGTTGCGAGTCGATCCCAATTTCTCAATGCGGCACGTATGTTGTCGATGATCGGGTAGCCGTCGTGCTTGATGCCGAATTTCTTGCCAAGGGCAATGAGGTCCCGTGACGTGAAGCCATCACGTTTGCCGCCAAGGCTCATCTGGTGCTGGCGCGTATATCCCGCGCCTCGAGCGTAGGTCATATCGAACGCGGGTGCCAACCGCCACCGTCCGGTCTCGTCCATCAGAAAGTCGATATTCTTCACGTGGTCGTCCTGGTTGACGGCCATGATGTTGAAGCAGACCCGCCGGAAAGCTTGCTCCAGGGCAGGATAGCCAAGCTGAAGCTCCAGAATGACCCGGAGAAACTGCTCGTATGAGTAAGTTCCTGGAGCGTTGTAATCCGCGTGGTCCAGTCCGCCAAGGCTATGCAGGTGCAGCTTTTTTGTGCCCGCTCGATCGAAGCGCTTAACCATGAAATGGGCATAGTTTCGCTCTATCAGCAGGCTTGTCTCTTCCATTTCGATGCCCGCATCTCTCGCCATCAGGGAGTACACGTACTCGATGCGATTGTATGGCTGCGGTTTGGGGTTTGGGGCGTCGAGCAATCCCACGCCATCGAATTTGATGATCCAGTGCTCATCGCCCGGTTTCGGCGCCGCAAAACTGGAGCGCACTTCCCCCTTCGCACGGTTCCACAGAATCACTGCCTTGGGTCGCGCGCCGCCCGCGGATGAACCGACGCGCATGATTTCGGCCACCGCCGCATCGGTCTTTCCCTCGATGAGTTTGCGCGCCTGTTCGACGAGGTCTGCGATTTCGAGCGACTGGCGCTCGCGGGCAGAGGAGCCACCGCGAAGCGCCGGCCTGAACTCAAGCGCTCCCATGCTACGCCTGCCCATGTACAGAAGCTTCTGCACCGGGCTCATCGCGCTTTCCGGCTGGCCCTGATTTTCGAAATACGCCTTGATGATGGCATTGCCGAAACGATCGGGAAGCGCGTCGGCAAGCACGCCTGGCAACCCTGCGAAGGCCTCGATCCTGTTCAGCTCGGGAAAGCTCACCGGTCCGCGCAGGTTGAGCGGCAGCTTGCGCGGAGAGATCTCAAGGCCGGTGCGGCGGAAGGCGTCGTCGTATTCGAACGTGATCCTTCCGTCGTCCTCCTCGATGACGGCGCCGACGAATCTGTTCCAGATCCAGACTTGCGCGAGAGCGAGTACGCTAGCCATCGGCAGGCTTGCTCGCACGCCGGCGCGGCTTTCCCTGTCGCTTCATCAGTTGAATGGGTGACACCGATGGCGCAGGAAGAAAAGCATCCAAGTCGCCTAGCCGCCCGAGAGCGCGCAGGAGTTTCACCAAGGTGGTGAGCTGGAAATCCTTGCCTAGCTCAGCGTCGCGTATCGTGGTGCGATTGACACCCGCGCGGACGGCAAGCTCCTCCTGAGAGAGGTTCATCTGAAGCCGGTAGGCCCGGAGGCGCGCACCGAGTTCCTGCAGGACTTCATCGTCCGTTTTGGAGGCTATAACCATCTTTAACTATCTGAATGGCGGATATTGATGATTATAACCATCATAACTAGAATTCGCAATTATGATGATTATAACCATCTTTATGGCAGAGATTAGCAGATATTGATGGGTATAATCATCATAAACGGGTAACAGTCTGACTCGTGTAACCAATCTGGTTCAGGGGCTAGGCATGCCCTCCGCGCGACTCGTAAGCGGAGACTGTTTCATGCAGAGCAGGCGATGTGCAGCATGTGGTGCGGCGTTTCGGCCACGTTCCCAAGTCCCACAACAACGCTGCTGCGCTCGGCACCGGCGTGCCAGCGCGAACGCCGGCGGCGCTGGCCGCAGGCCACGAGGCGCGGCTGAAAGGGAAGGAGAGAATTCAAGCCCGCATCATCGGTCACATCCGCAACAGAAAGCACGCTGAGGCTCATCGTGCGGCACGGCTAAAGCTCCTTCCTACGATGGCAAAGGAATGCAGGAAGTTTGTCGGCCAAAGCCCTGCACCGGTGAATGCCCCATAAGATCGAAAGCCGGGTGTAAGCTCTGCTGGGCTCCCGCGCTCCATAAGCCCCATATTGCGTGCGGCCGATTCTGAATCGTAAAGCACTGGACACAAGAACACCTTGATCGGCTCACTTGCCTCGGCGACCGGTATCGCCCTCGTAGTCTACGCATCAACGAATATTGACGACTTGCTGGTTCTAGCCGTCTTCTTTGCTGATCCGCGCGTGCGTCCCGGCGCTGTGATCGTTGGCCGGTTTATCGGGCTTGCGGCGCTGGTGCTTGCGAGTGCCGCCGCCGCGCTGCTGGCGCTGGTCGTTCCGGCTGGGTGGATCGCGCTGTTGGGTGTTGTGCCGCTGTTTCTGGGGTTGCGCCTGCTGCCTGCCCTGCGCAGCATTCGCGACGATGGGCAAAGCGGTGCCGACGGTCTCCGCCCAGCCGATGCGAAGGACAAGTCCCGGCGCGGATTTACCTCACAGGCGCTTTCAGTGGCGGGTGTTACCCTGGCGAACGGCGGAGACAATCTCGGCGTCTACATACCGCTTTTCGCGACCGCGCGCGATGCGATCGCCATCTACGTCGTGGTTTTCGCCGTCATGACCGCCGTGTGGTGTGCCTTGGGTTATCTGGTGGTGAATAACCCGCTGATCGGGACCCAGATACGACGCTATGGCCACGTGCTCCGGCCCATCGTACTCATTGCGCTCGGGATCTACATTCTTTCGGGCGCCATCGCGCTCGTTCGATGAAGTACCACCGTTGCGCCGCGGTATCGCCGGATCCGCGAAGGACGGCGCTATTGGCGTCATCGAGAGGACTTGCGGCGCACGGGATGTGATGAGCGAATTTGCGGGCAGCGACGCTGCGCCAATAGTTCCCGAAAAGAACCCGGTCACAACACCGGGTCAGCCTAACCGCCGGCCGTTTCCTTCTGCAGTTCATCCATCATTTCGTTGAACGATCTGGCGACATCCTGAAACTCGTCCTTCGGCCTCAAATGGACGCGCGCCTTGATGTTGCCGGATCGTATTTCCTCCATCACCCGCTTCATGTGATAGACGGATCCCGCCGCTCGATGTGTCACAAACAAGGCCAGGATCGCAATGATCAGTACGATCAGGACAGTCGCGAGGCCCAGGGACAGTCCGAAGGTGTAAAGATCGCGATACCTGTCAGCGATGAGTTCCTTTGACAGGCTCGAGTACTTGAGAATGAAATCGTAGCTGTCAACGACATACGCGTAATAAAGATAGGCGTTAAGGGCCGTGCAGGCGAATCCGGCAAGGATGATGAAGAAAATCATCCTTGCCTGAAAACCCGGAACGATCAGTAAATTCTTCAAGCTTCTCTGTTTTTTTGGATCCATCATACTTGCACCCGGTGTGGTTGTATTGGTAGACACTTTGTCGTTTCCTGTTCGGGTTGAACGCAGTAAAGCTCATCGCGGCTCCGCATCAGCGGCATCGCGATGGACTTCAGATCAATTGCGGCATTCGCTCGGAACATATTTGAAAGAGGCAGTGGCGGTACTGCACACCCAGATCACCTTACCGTCGATTGCCAGGCTCGGGGTCATCACGATAGTAACCGCCGTGCCGAGCGTGGTCGCATTTCCGCCTATGGTGATGACGCCGCCATCGCTGACACTGCCGCCGGTCACTTTGCCGGAAGGTACCACCGTCAATCCCACCCCCGCGCTTGTCAGCACTCCCCCGTCTTGTTGCGCCTTTTCAGAAACGGTGGTCCTGAAAGCGCTCGCTGTCAGCACCAGTTCCGCCACCTTGGTGCGGATCGTAAAGTCCTGGTACGCAGGTATCGCGATTGCCGCCAGGATCGCGATGATGCCGACCACAAGCATCAGCTCGATCAGCGTGAACCCCTTCTGCATGCGTTTCCCCATTTCTCCTCCCTTTACCATGTTGCGTACCATAACATTTTCACCACGTGAACCGCTTCAGGGAGAATCCGATCGGAAAGCTGCTACGCTCTCGGCGGAGCGCAAGCCGTGGGGAATACGAGGGAGGAACCTTGGGCAG
The DNA here is from genome assembly GCA_016199545.1 of Betaproteobacteria bacterium. GTDB lineage: Bacteria > Pseudomonadota > Gammaproteobacteria > Burkholderiales > SG8-41 > DSOT01. The sequence continues at coordinate 16,990 of JACQGN010000063.1, forward strand.
GACGAAAGAGATCGCCGGCAGCCCAATAACCCGCCCTCGGCAATCCCTCGGTCGTGGAGCGGAAAGCTCTTTAGACCAGTGACTTTGCGTCCCCGCCTTTCGGTCGGGTTTGCCCTTTTCGAAGCTGAGTGCTCTGCGTCGTGATGCAGATGTCACCCAGGGTCTTACAGAATGCCATTCAAGTATGCCCCTCTCGATTTGAAGAGGGGTATGCAGGATGTCACACACCGGAACTTTCCGGCGCCTCTCGATGGGGGACCAGGGAAAATTTGGCACCCACAGGCGCGTGCAGGCCTTGCGAGACTTGCCGGGCCCTGGCGCGTAAGACTGGGCTACGTATTCAGCAAAAACAACGAGTTACCTGCGCCTCCGTGCAAGAATCTAGGCCATGTTTGATCTTCGTCAAGACGCGATTCACCGGAGGCTGCAGAAATTTTTAACGGCGTATACTTGATTTTTCCGTGAAGATCAGACTTGGGTGACGCGGCTTCAATGCCGGCCATGAACAAGCTGTTTTTCCTCCTGTGTGCGTGCGCTTTGTTGGGCGGGTGTGCCATCGCCCCCGAGTACGGTCGTACGCAATTGACCGCACCCGCGCCCGTGAGTGCGGTTTACTCCGAGATGAACATGCAGCTCAGCCTGGTGACGGTGGCGGGCGAATCACTACGCTGCCCCCAGCCCGGCTGCGGCGCGTCGGAACCCTTCGATCAACGCATCGCCTGGATCGGGCCTGAACTCACCAAGGCGGCGTACCAGGTTTTTCCCGATCTTGGCGACCGCATCAAGGGTTTCGAATTCGTCGTCGCCGACAAGTCTGAGCCCGGCACGCTGTCGGGCTCCATCGGCCGGATCATCATTCTGCGGCCGGTCAGTTCTTTGTCGCCCAACGATGTCACGCTCGCCTTCATCGTGGGACGCGAGATTGGACATGTCATCGCGTAGCACCACGAGGAGAACACGGCAGTGAGCCTCATCGTCTCTGGTCTGGTGCAACTGCTCATTCCTGCGGCGAACGTCGCCCGCCTGTTCACAAATGCTTTTCTGAGCGGCGCAGCCGGGACGAGTGCGCTTGCAAACTTTGCGGCGGGCGCATCGCTTACGGCCACGTCGTTCGTCGGATCACGCCTGGTGGTTACGTCCTACAGGCCAGTCCAGCGGGAGGAAGCAGACGCGATTGCCCTCAAGCTGCTTTCGCACCTGGGTTTCGACGCGCCTGCCGTGGCGGCTGCTTTCGCGTCGGTGAACCTCAAGTCGCCTGCGACCGACTGGACGTCCGGACTGCGCGCTTCGGTGGAGCGCCTCTCACCGCAGCCGCGTCCAGGTCGCAGCGTTCTCGTCGACTCAAAGGCTGGCGCGCCGCCGCGGCTCGACTGATTCGAGTGCTTATCCCGCGCGTGCTGCTCATTGCGGCGGGATGCCGGCGTCCGTGGTCGCCTTCGCCCGCTTTATGACTTTGGTGGCGGAATGGCCCCTGAAATTTCGTCTGGTCGCAGCAGATCAAATCGAGTGCCCGATCCTCATCGTCCACGGCCTGCACGACACCATCGTGCCGGTCGAGTGGGCGCACAAGCTTTACGCGGCGGCGGGGTCGAAGAAAAAATTCCTTAAAGTCTTTACCCCCGAGGACGGCGGCTCCGAGCATTGTCACGGCGACAACCGCATCGTCGGCTCGAATTATGTCGCGGACTGGCTGGCCGACAACTTGTGACGCGCCGCCTTGACATGATTCTTTAGCGAGTGCTATACCGGGCGCCTCGAGACGCACGCGGTCGAAGCCCCTCGATTCAGCGAAGGAGGAGAGAAGATGGCCCATCCCGGCGCGCCGGTCAAACGGCAGTTCGTTTACGATTTCCACGGCATGCCGAAGGAAGCGCTGCTCGGCAAGACGTCCACTTCACAGGGCGCATCGTTCAGCGGCGAGCGCATCTATTGCGGCCTGGTGACGAAGAAGCGCGGCACCGGATCGAAGCCGCACTACCACTCGGACGAAACCTTCAATTACGTGCTGGAGGGCACCCTGAAGGTCAACATGGACGGCGAGGAGTTCCTGGTGCCCAAGGGACGGCTCCTTCACATCCCGCCCAACATGGTGCATGACGCGGTGGCCACGGACGACGCGGACGCGGTCTATCTCGTCTGGCGCGACAAGGCGAGCGAAAAGCTCGGCAAGCCCGTCACCATCGAAGCGTAGTCGCGCATGACAGCCTGGTGCGACAGGGTCTAGAATGACGTCAACGGAGAGCAAAACCCCGGATTTCGCCGTCACGGATCCAGGAGCGAAAGTGCGACTCAAGTGCAGCGGGTGCGCGGGTCTTGCCGGGATCGGCGCGTTTGCGCGCCTGCCGCTGTGCGCATTGCTGGTGGTCACGCTGACAGGCTGCGATCCGGTTTCACTCACGGTTTTCGGCGTCGGCACGGCGACGGGCGTTCAGCATACGCTCACCGGCATCACTTACCGGACGTTCACAGCGCCGCTGGCACAGGTGCGGTCGGCCGTCGATGCCGCGCTCGAACAGATGGCGATCGAACTTTACGCTGAGGAAGACATCGAGAACGGCAAGAGGTTGAAGGCGCGTGTTTCGGGCCGGGACATCGAAATCGAACTCGAGGCGCTCACCCCTCGGACCACGCGCATGCGCTCGACCGCGCGCAATGGTCCGTTCATGGACTCTGCGACTGCGACCGAGATTATCATTCAGACCGAGAAGGCTCTCGCTGGCGGCTAGAATCTTGTAGCGGAGGTGACATATGACGCGGAACCCGATTTCAGTTGTCAACGCGCTCCTGGTGGCGGGCGCGATCGGTATGGGCGGCGTTGGCGCTCATGCCGCCGACAGCAGTGAAAGCGCGCTTGCGACGCAGGCCAGTACGATGAATACGTTGACGGCGACCCGCGGCGACGGTGCGGTGAGCGGAAAAATCAGCGCCGACTTCGCCACGTTCGCGGGATCTTCCGCCAACGCCGACGCGCTGGTCACGGGTCTGCGCAGCGGCACTGCGATCACGCTTACGTCGACGGACGCCAAGGGCGTGACGACTTCGACCACGTTCACGCCGCCGACCGGCAAGATGGGGTATGGCAACGTCTACACCTCGCTCGCGCTCGCCAGGCAGCAACTCGCCGGGCTCGGCATCACCAATCCCACGGCACAGCAGATCGAGGCCGCGCTCGTGGGTGGAACGGTCACCAACAACAGCGGACAGACCACACAGTTGACCGGCATTCTGCAACTCCGCAGCCAGGGCATGGGTTGGGGACAGATTGCGAATTCGCTTGGCTACAAACTGGGCCCGGTGATCAGCAGCATGAGGTCGGCAAACGCACACGTCGCGAAGGCGCCCGTTACCGCGGGTGGTACCGCGTCGACCACAGGCGCAAGGCCCTCGCCGGCGCCGAAATCCGGGATCGTAACCGGCGCAGGCGGCGCGGCTGCGGGGTCGAGCGCTGGAGCTTCGGGTCGCGGCAACGCCTACGGTCGCGGCATTGTCACTGGTGCGGGAACGCCGGCGGGCGTGGGGGCGGGCCAGGGCAACGCATACAGCAAGGGGATCGTCAGCGGCGCCGGCGCCGCGGGAAGCCAGGGCGCGGCAGGCGCGGGCGGCCAGGGCAAAGGGGGCGGCAAGGGGAACTGACCGCGCCGCCATGAGTTTTTTCGCACCCCGCCTCGATCGCATTACGCTCTCCGCGAGCAACGCCGCAACCGCACGCGTGCGCGAACTGCGCGCGGCGGGCCGCGACATCGTCGACCTCACCATCGGCCAGCCGGATTTCGAGACGCCACCGCACGTGAAGCAGGCGGTCGCCGCCGCGCTCGCGCGCAACGAGACGCGCTATCCGCCGATCGACGGCGTGCGCGAACTCAAGGCCGCGGCGCGGCTCAAGTTCCAGCGCGAGAACGCGCTGGATTACCGCACCGATCAGATCATTGTCGGGACGGGCAGCAAACAGTTGCTATATAACGCTTTGATGGCGACCGTAGGCGCGGGCGACGAAGCGATCATCCCCGCGCCGTATTGGATCTCGTATCTCGACATGGTACTGGTGGCGGATGGCACGCCGGTCGTCGTGTCGTGCCGCCCCGAAGACGGCTTCAAATTGACCCCGGGGGCTCTGGAGGCGGCGATCACGCCCCGCACCAAGTGGCTCATCATCAATTCGCCGTGCAATCCCACCGGGGCGGTGTATTCGCGCGCCGAACTCAAGGCGCTCTCGGAGGTGCTGCTGCGACATCCCCAGGTGTGGGTGCTGTCGGACGACATCTACGAGCACCTCACGCTCGATGACAACGAATTCGCAACCATCGCGCAGGTCGAGCCGAAACTGTACGAGCGCACGTTGACGATCAACGGCGTCTCCAAGGCCTACGCCATGACCGGTTTCCGGCTGGGATACGCGGGCGGGCCGCAGCCGCTCATCCGCGCGCTCGTCAAGATGCAGTCCCAAAGCACCGCCGGCGTGTGTTCGATCAGCCAATGGGCCGCTGTGGAAGCGCTGACCGGTCCACAGGAGTTCATCAAGGATCGCGCGGCCTCGTTCCAGACCCGGCGCGATCGCGTGCTCGAACTGCTCGAGGACGTCCCGGGCCTTTCCGCGCACAAGCCGCAGGGCGCGTTCTATCTGTTCGTGCATTGCGGCGGCCTCATCGGACGCAAGACGCCGCAGGGCAACGCCCTCGCCACCGAACAGGATATGGTGATGTACCTGCTTGAAGCCGGCGTCGCGGTCGTCGTGGGCGCGGCATACGGCATGAGCCCGTACTTCCGCATGTCGATCGCGACCGACATGGCGAGCCTGGAGGACGCCTGCCGCCGCATGCGCGCGGCTGTCGCTGCGCTACAGTGATGCTTGCGCGCCGCGAACCCCGGGCGTAACCAGGGGGTTGATGCCTCACGCGGTCCTGCGGTTGGTCTCGCGGATGTGTGCCCTGCGGTTTTTCTTGTCGATCGCCTTGTTGTACCGGGCCTGACCGCAGGGTTACACCACGCTCTTTAGCTTGGCGAAGCCCTGCTCCAGATCGGCGATAAGGTCATCGGGGTCTTCGAGCCCGATGTGCAGCCGTATGAGCGGTCCGCCCGGGTCCCACGCCGTCGCGGTGCGGTGGCCCTCGACGCGCGCCACGATCGCGAGGCTTTCGAATCCGCCCCAACTGGAACCAATTCCGAACAGTTCCAGCGCATCGATGAAGGCTTTGACTGCGGCGGGCCTCGCCGGGTTGAGGATGAAGGAGAACAGCGACGCCGCACCCTCGAAATCGCGCTTCCACAGAGCGTGGCCGGGATCGCCTTCGAGAGCGGGATAGATGACGCGCTTGACTTCCGGGCGCGCCTGCAGCCAGCCCGCAATCTTCAACGCGCTCGCCATCTGGTGATTCATGCGCACGCCTATCGTCCGGAAGCCGCGCAACGCCATGTAGCAGTCGTCGGGGCTCACGCAGTAGCCGTATTCAGCCACCGTTTTGCGCACGGTCTTCCAGCAACGCTCGTTGGTGACGATGGCGCCGAGCAAGATGTCGGAGTGGCCGTTGATGTACTTGGTGCCGGCGTGGATGGAAACGTCGATGCCGTGCTCGAAGGGCCGGAAGAAGTATGGTGTGCCCCACGTGGTGTCGGCCAGCACCGGCACCCCGCGCGCGTGCGCCGCCGCGGCGATCGCCGGGATGTCCTGCATTTCGAAGGTGAGCGATCCCGGCGACTCGCAGAAAACCGCGCGGGTGCCGGCCTTGAGCAGTTTATCGATGCCGGCGCCGATCCGCGGATCGTAGTACTCGACCTCGACGCCGTTGGGTTTGAGGTGCCGGTCGCAGAAGGTGCGGGTGGGGCCATAGACGGAATCGACCACCAGCAGGTGATCGCCGGTCTTGAGAAACGCGGCGAGCGGCGCGGCGATCGCCGCCAGCCCGGAGGGCACCACCACCGCCGCATGGCCGCCTTCCATTTTCGCGATCGCCTCTTCGAGAGCGAAGGTGGTGGGCGTGCCGTAGAGGCCGTAGCGCACTTTTTTGTAATCGTCGCCGCCGCGCGCCTCGTACGATCCGAGATCCGGGTAAATCACGGTCGAGGTGCGGTAGACCGGCGTATTGACCATGCCCTGGTACTTGGCCGGGTCGCGCGCAACGTGGGTGAGCAGCGTGTCTTTCTTCACTGGGATGTCCGTATGGCGGGCGGCGGGATGGAGCGGCTATTCTCCCCGCCGCGGCCCGCTGGCGCAACATCATCCCGCCGGGCATCCGTAAGTTCCGCGACGGGCGGGCGAGCCATGGAACCCAGGGCCTGGGCGCTCACGGAAAGCGGCAAGATGTCCACAACATGGATAAATCTGGCGGAACCTGCCGAAAGTTCCGGTAGAATGTCGGGCGGGATCGTCACCCCAGTCCTGCTCGCAACAAGAACCGCCATGATAAGCGTCCCAAGGCGGCGCAAGGCATTGACCCGGGCGGGACGGCGGCAACATGCTGGTGCTGATGGATCACCGATCGGTTGGTTGATCGTCACTCATAGGAGAGAGGCAAGAATGGCTCACGCTGTGCAAGGTCATGGCGCGCCCGCGATGCGGGTGGAAGACGAACGCCTCGTAACCGGCCGCGGTAGGTATGCCTCGGACTGGAATCTCCCCGGACAGCTCTATGCGCATTTCGTGCGCGCGGGTTACATCAAGTTATGGCCGCTTCCGGCTCGCTTTCACCAACACGGTGCCGGTGGCTGCGTACCGCGGTGCCGGCCAGCTTCTCACCGGCAGCTTCATGGACTACTGCATGCCGCGCGCAGGGATGATCCCGCCCATCCGGATGGAGGACAGTCCGATTCCAGCCACCACCAAGAACAGTGAGCGGTGAACAGTGAGTAGAAATTGTGGCGCCTCGGGGTAACTCCGCTTGCTGCTCACCGCTCACCGCTTACTGCTAACTGCTAACTGTTCACTGCTTACTGCTAACTGTTCACTGCTTACTGCTCACTGCTAACTGTTCACCTGTCACTCGGGGTCAGTGGTATCGATCAGCGGTTAACGTTTACACTTGAGATTGGATATGGCACACACTGCACACCATCATTTTCCGGCGCCCAAGATGCGGCTGGAGGATACGCGGCTCATCACCGGTTCAGGCAAGTACGCGGCGGACTGGGACCTCATAGGCCAGCTGCATGGGTACTTCCTGCGCGCCGACCGCGCGCACGCCGAGATCGTGGCTATCGATGCCGGCGCGGCGTTGAAGCATCCGGGCGTCGTTGGAATATTCACCGGCGAGGACGCGGTGCGCGCGGGATACGTGAATGCCCCGCACGCGCTCAATTTTCCCGGGAAGAACGGCATGAAGACCCGCGCCCCCAAGCGGCCCGCGCTCGCGCACGGCAGGATACGCTTCGTCGGCGAGGCGGTGGCGCTGGTGGTGGCAGAGTCGGTGCATGCCGCGCAGGACGCGGCCGAACTGATCGAGGTGCAGTATCGCGACCTGCCTGCGGTGGTATCGCCCGAGGCGGCACTGGCCCCGGGGGCCCCGCAGTTGCACGATGACGTGCCCGGCAATATGCCGCTGGAAACCGAGGTGGGCAATGCCGCAGCGGTCGAGCAGGCGATCGCCGGCGCGGCGCATGTGACGCGCCTCAAAATGGAGGTGACCCGTGTCGCACCCAGCCCGATGGAGCCACGCGCGTGCACCGTGGTGCATGACGCGAATGCCGACAGCTACACGCTGCACGTGTGCTCGCAGGGCTACACCACTCTGCGCGCACAGCTGTCGGCGTACACCGGGGTGCCGCGCGACAAATTGAACTTCGAAGTGCGCGATGTCGGCGGTGGCTTCGGCCAGCGCACGCTCGCCTATCCCGAGTACTGCGCCCTGATGATCGCGGCGCGCGCGACCGCCAGGCCCGTGCGCTGGGTTTCGACGCGCAGCGAAGGCTTCATGACCGACAGCCATGGCCGCGCCAACATCATCAGCGGCGAACTGGCGCTCGACAAAGCCGGGAAAATCCTGGCGATGCGGCTCGACTGGGTGAACGACATGGGCTCGTACCTCGGGCCGGGCGCGATGGGCCACATCCGCAATACGAGCAGTTGCATGACGGGCGTGTATCGCATTCCCGCGCTCTACGCGAACTACCGCGTCGCGTTGACCAACACCACGCCCGTCGCAGCGTATCGCGGCGCCGGCCGTCCCGACATCTCTTATGTCGTCGAGCGCCTGGTGAGCCAGGTGGCCGCGGAGCTGAAAGTCGATGCCGCAGAGCTGCGGCGGCGCAACTTCATTCCGACGGACGCTTTTCCGTACACCACGGCAACCGGCTCGGTTTACGAGAATGCCGACCTGCCGGGCCTGCTGGACCAGGCGCTGAAGCTCGCTGACTGGAAAGGATTCGCGGCGCGGCGCAAGAAGTCGGAGCAGGCGGGAAAGCTCCGCGGCATCGGCATTTCCACCGTGATCGAGAACACCGGCGCCGGCAACGCGCCGAAGGACGACATCCAGATCGACCTCGACGCGCGCGGCGAGGTCACGGTTCACACGGTATCGAAAGCCCAGGGGCACAGCCACGAGACTACGTTCGCCGCGATCGTGGCGGCTGCATTGCAGATCCCGATCGAACGCGTCCACGTGCGCCAGTGCATGCCGGACATGCAGCACGTGCTCACGGGCAATCACACCGGCGGTTCGCGCTCGACCGTGGGCGCGGGCAGCGTGTGCCATCTCGCGGCGTTGAAAGTGATCGAGCAGGGGAAACCGCTCGCTGCGCTGGAACTGGGCGTCGAACCCTCGCAGGTCGAATACGCCAAAGGCGCGTTCCGCACCCGTGAGTCGCGCAGGGCGGTGAAGCTTGCCGATCTGGCCAAGGGCAAGACGTTTACGGTGGCGGCCGAGGGTAAATTCGGCTCGACACAACCCAACGGCTGCCACATCGTGGAGGTGGAAGTCGATCCCGATACCGGCGCGACCGACATCGTTTCCTACTGTGCGGTCGATGACTGCGGCGTCGTCATCAATCATGCCGTAGTGGCGGGCCAGTTGCACGGCGGCGTGGTGCAGGGAGTGGGGCAGGTGCTGGGTGAACAGGTGGTCTACGATCGCGCCTCGGGGCAGATGCTCACGGCGAGTTTCATGGATTACTGCATGCCGCGTGCCGGCATCGTGCGCGGCATCCGGGGCGAGGAGCACCCCACGCCGAGCAAGGTGAGCCCGCTGGGCGTGAAGGGCATGGGAGAGTCCGGCTGCACGGCCTCGCTGCCGGCGGCCACCAACGCGGTGATCGACGCCTTGCGGCCGCTCGGGATCGACCGTCTCGACATGCCGCTCACGCCCGCCACGGTGTGGCACGCGATTCAATCGGCGAAGGAAAAGGCGCAATGATTCCGATCAAGGCACGGACTGTGAAGACCACGATCTGAAAAGGACCAGAGCATGTATCAATTCAATTACGTCAAGGCCAAGTCACTCAAGGAGGCGGGCCGCCTGCTGGCGAGCCACGGGGAGGCGAAACTCGTGGCGGGGGGCATGACGCTGATTCCGACGCTCAAGCAGCGGCTGGCACGCCCGTCGCACCTCGTGGATATCACGCAGCTCGCGGAGTTGCAAGGCATCAAGCTGAAGGCGGGCAGGCTCGAGATCGGCGCGGCAACGCGGCACCACCAGGTCGCGGCATCGGCCGTCGTGAGGAAGGCCATCCCGGCGCTGGCGCAGCTTGCCAGCGTCATCGGTGACCCGCAGGTGCGTAATCGCGGCACGCTCGGGGGTTCGGTGGCGAACAACGATCCGGCGGCCGATTATCCCGCCGCCGTGCTGGGTCTGGGAGCGACCATCGTCACGACGCAGCGCGAGATCGCGGCTGACGATTTCTTCCAGGGCATGTTTGCAACGGCGCTGAAGGACGGCGAAATCGTCGTGCGCGTGGTGTTTCCGGTTGCGAAGCGCGCGGCATACGCCAAATTCGCGCATCCCGCGTCGGGCTATGCGATGACGGGCGTGTTCGTGGCGCAGACCGGCGACGGCGTGCGGGTGGCGGTCACCGGAGCGGCCCCCGGGGTCTTCCGCTGGAAGCAAGCCGAGGCGGCACTGGCGAGGAACCCGAAGGCAGCAGCGCTCGAGGGCGTCGCGCTCGACGCGAGCGGCTTCAATTCCGACATTCATGCGGACGCGGCGTATCGCGCCAATCTTGTACGCGTCATGGCGAAGCGCGCCGTGGCCAAACTGGGCAGGAGATAATCATGGCAAAAGTCACTCTCACGGTAAACGGCGTCAAGCATACCCGCAAGGTCGAAGACCGGACCTTGCTTGCCAACCTTCTGCGCGAAGACCTGGGGCTCACCGGCACCCATATCGGCTGCGACACCAGCCAGTGCGGCTGCTGCACCTTGACGCTTGATGGGCGGGCGGTGAAATCGTGCTCGGTGCTCGCGGTGCAGGCCAATGGCTCGAAGGTCACGA
>JACQGN010000041.1 GCA_016199545.1 Betaproteobacteria bacterium
CCGCTGCCTGACGAGTTTCAGGCCAAGGCGACTTACTCGGTTGGCCTGGCGGCGCGTGCGCCGGGCGAGGATCGCGCCCGCGATTTCATCGCCAGACTGACTGCGCCGGCGGCGCGGCCGATGCTTGCCGCAGCGGGATTCGAGGTGGGTGATTGAAGCGGGCTGCCATTCCGCTTACCATTCACCCCTCACCAGATACCCTGAACGGAAATTCCCATGAGCCGTATCGTGCACCTCGCGCTGAAAGTGGACGACCTGGAGAAGACCACCGAGTTCTACGAGAAAGTGTTCGGTTTCCGGGAGGTCGAGACCAGCAAGACGCGCGATCATCTGTCGCGGCATCTCACCGACGGCGAGATGGACTTCACCTTGATCAAGTACGACGACGGCACGCAGTCCGCCGAGTCGAAGGCCTCGGGCGAGGGGCCGTGCATCCATCACTTCGCGATCGAAGTGGAGGACTTGAGGCAATCGGCCTCGGAGCTTGCCAAGTACGGCTGTGACATCATCAGCGATCCCGGCGTGATTCCCATCAAGTTCCGTGCGCCGGGGGGCACCGTCGCCGAACTCGTCCCCGTCGGCCGCTACAAGAAGCCGCCGCCGGCGCGCTGATCCCGCACCGTGCGACGCCGGCACGCGCGCGGCATCTGCTACACTTGTATGGCAGCCGGCAGTCTGCCGGCGGTCGTGAGTACGCCAGCAATCAAACCCTGGAGGAGTCCGACTTGAATCGCGGCGAAGTTGTTTCCGGCGTGGCACTGGCAGCGCTCGGGGGATACATAGTCAGTGAGGCGGCGCGCTGGGAGTATCTCGGGCCGGACGGTCCGGGTCCCGGTTTCTTCCCGCTCTGGTACGGAGCCGTGATGATCGTGCTGTCGGCGGTACTGGTCGTGCAGAACTTCCTGGCCAAGGCGACCGTGGCTGGAAGGCCGGTCAACTGGCGCGAGGTGGGGCGCGTGCTTATCGTCTGGGCCGGTTTCGTGGTTAGCGTGGCGCTGCTCAAGGTTCTCGGGTTCATTCTGAGCTTCGGGCTTTTCGTGCTGTTTGTCGTCGCGGGAATGTACCGGCGCCCCCTGCGCGTTGCGATCTCGGTGGCCGTGGGCTGCGCCGCCGGGTTCTACCTGGTGTTTCCGTTCGCTCTCGACGTGCGGCTGCCCATCGGCGTTCTGGGATTCTGACGATGGAGATATTCAGCGGGCTGTTGCACGGTTTTGCGGTGGCACTCACCCCTGCCAACATCATGTGGTGTTTCGTGGGCTGCTTCCTTGGCACCATCGTCGGCATCCTTCCGGGGCTGGGGCCGCCCGCGACGATCGCGATGTTGTTGCCTCTCACGTTCCTTATGAATCCCACGAGCGCCGTGATCATGCTGGCCGGCATCTATTACGGCGCCAAGTACGGCGGCTCGACGACCTCGATTTTGCTGAACGTGCCGGGAGAGTCGGCCTCTGTGGTGACCTGTCTCGACGGCTACCAGATGGCGCGCAATGGGCGTGGCGGCGCGGCGCTGGGCATCGCAGCAATCGCATCGTTCGTCGCCGGCACCTTTGGCGTGATCATGCTGATGCTGGTCGCGCCGCCGCTCGCCAAGTTCGCGCTGCAGTTCAGTTCGCCGGAATACTTTGCGCTGATGTGCATGGGGTTGGCAATGGTGGTGCTGCTCGCCGGCAAGTCGATACTGAAGGCATTTCTCGCCATGCTGGTGGGCCTGTGGATGGCGGGCATGGGCACCGACTTGTTCACTGCGCAGTCGCGCTTCACCTTCGGGCAGGCGGATCTGCTGGACGGGATCGCTTTCGTAATTGTGGCGATCGGCGTATTCGCGATTGGCGAAGTGCTGGGCAACATGGAAACGCGCGAGGGCGTGCCGATGTTGCCGGTGCCCAAGGGATTACGCAATCTGCTTCCGAATATGGAAGAACTCAAGGCTTGCCGCTTCGCCTTCCTCAACGGTTCGGTCATCGGATTCATTATCGGCATACTGCCAGGGGCCGGATCGACGATCGCCTCGTTCATTTCGTACGGGATCGAGAAGGCGGTATCGAGGCGCCCCGAGAAGTTCGGCACCGGCGTGCCGGAGGGTGTGGCAGCGCCCGAGGGCGCCAACAATGCGGAAACCGGCGGCGCGCTGGTTCCGATGCTGACGTTGGGCATACCCGGATCAGGAACGACGGCGATCCTGCTGGCCGCGTTCGTACTCTGGGGCCTGAAACCCGGCCCTCTCATGATTCAGGAGAATCCCGAGCTTTTCTGGGGGCTGGTGGCGAGCATGTATATCGGAAATGTCATACTGCTTATCATGAACATTCCGCTGATTCCGCTGTTTGCGCAGATCCTCAAGCTTCCGCTCTACATACTTTACCCGATCATCTTCGGCATCGGGATGGTCGGGGTCTACAGCGTATCCGACAGCCTGTTCGACCTGTCGCTGCTCACGTTCTTCGGCCTCCTGGGGTACGCCATGCGCAAGCTCGATTACCCGCAGGCGCCCCTGATACTGGGCATGGTGCTTGGCGATGCCATGGAGCGCGCATTGCGGCAATCGTTGATGATGTCGCAGGGCGATTTATCGATACTGGTCTCGCGGCCGCTGTCCGCCGGCATGCTGGTCATCACCGCGGTGATACTCATCGTGCCGGTCTTCCGCCGCGTGAACGCGCTGCGATTGAAGGCGATCGACTGAGACCAGGATGGGTCGGCTGGGAAGCGGCCGCTGGGCGGGTGGGCGATTCTCGGCGTCGGATTTTTTCGGACGGCCCATTGCAGAGTGGCAGGCCCACGCGCTTTGCGTGGTGCGTTTTGCGATATCATAAGTAGTCCCAGGTAAGCCGGCCTCGAAAGGACCTGGTGGTCGGCATGGTTAGCTACCCTGGCAGCAGAGGCGGGTAGAGGCAGGAACAACGATCGAGAAGGAATGGAAAATGGAAGAGAAAGCAAGGGTGCATAAGGAAGTTGGACGCGTAAAGGAAAACATGTTTCGCATCGCGGCGCATGGGGCCATTACCAGGCGCCCTGCGCCCGGTGTGCGGTTCATGGGCGTGCTCGCCGGCATTCTTACGTTGACGATGGCCGCAACGGGCTCTCCACCCGTCGTTGCCCAGGGATTCACGCCGACGCGGCCGATCGAATTCGTGGTGCACACGGGCCCCGGCGGAGGAAATGACCTGCTCGCGCGCGCGATTTCGTCGATCGTCGAGAAGGAAAAGCTGCTTCCGGTGCGCATGCAGGTGACGAACAAGCCGGGCGGCGGCGGCATCAAGGCAATGGCGTACATGAATGAAAAGAAGGGCGAGGACCACACCATTGCGCTGTTCGCGAACACCTGGTTCAACGGCCCCTTGATGAGCAAGGAAGCGCGGGTCACGATGAATGAACTGACGCCGATCGTGCGGCTGGTGACGGAACCTGGTGTCGTAGTGGTCAAATCCGATTCGCCGTACAAGACGCTCAAGGACTTCATCGAAGATGCGAAAAAACGTCCCGGTGAACTCAAGCAGTCCGGTGGTTCGATCGGAAGCCGCGACAACATCGTCCGCAATCTTCTGATGCTGAACACGGGGGCGAATTGGGCATTCATCTCGTTTCCCGGCGGTGGCGAAAGGCTGGCGGCGCTGCTCGGCGGCCACGTGCAGGTCATGTTCATGGATCCGCAGGAAGCGGGCGATCGGCTGCGGGACGGCACCCTGCGGCTCATTGCACAAGTGGCGGAGAAACGGATCGCTGCTTTTCCCGATCTGCCGACGATACAGGAGTTCGGATACAACATACCCAATTACGTGACCCTGCGTGGCGTGGTGGGGCCGCCGGAGATGCCCGCGGAAGCCCTCAAGTTCTGGGAGAGTTTCTTCATGAAACTCCGCAATTCCCCAGGCTGGAAGAAACACCTGAAGGATAACCTTTTCGAGGACGGCTTCATGACGACCGCCGAGGTACAGAAGTTCGCCAAGGAGCACCCGGCAAGCGTGCGCGACATGCTCAAGGCGGCAGGTATCAAGACCTATCGCTGACTCCGGGCGCGCGCCGTCCGAGGGGCGCAGTCGCGAATCACGAATGCGCCGATCATGCAGGAATCCGTTGCCGAAAAACTGGCCGGGCGTGCTCTGGCATTGACGCCAGGAAGGATTCCGGCCGCGGTACGCGCACGGGTCGAGGAACTCCTGATCGACGTGGTGGGTTTGTGCGTGGCAGCGCGCAACACCGATTACATGCGTTCGGTGATCGCGGCTGTCGATGCGGGCGGCGCGTGTACCGCAATCGGTCACGCCGGCACGTTTGCCGCGGGAACCGCGGCGCTGATAAACGGCACCGCGACGCACGGCGAGGATTTCGACGACACGTTCGAGGGCGGCCCGGTGCACAGCAGTGCCACCGTGGTTCCCGGCGTGCTGGCGGCGTGTGAGGCGTTCGGGCGCGACGGACGCTCGGCGCTTGTTGGAATCGCTGCCGGGATCGAGGCCACCTGCCGGCTTTCCATGGTGCGGCCCAAGCAGATTCACAGGTCCGGTTTTCACCCCACCAGCGTGCTCGGCACGATGGGCACCACGCTGGGAGTTTCCGCAGCGCTCGGGCTCAACCGGCAGCAGACGGTGGACGCGTTCGGCAACGCCGGCAGCTTCGCGGGCGGCATCATCGAGTACCTGGCCGAGGGCGCATGGACCAAGCGCGCGCACCCCGGCTGGGCGGCACAGGCCGGCATCCAGGCGGCGCGGCTTGGCGCACAGGGATTCTTCGGCCCGCGCACGGTGCTGGAGGGCATCCATGGGCTCTTCAACGGCTTCGCGCGCTCGGCCGAAGGCGATTACGCGGTGCTCACCGATGGCTTTGGCGAAGAGTGGGTGATGGAGGACATCACGTTCAAGCCGTACGCCACGGGAACGATGAACCAGCCGTACGTCGATTGCGCGCTACGGCTCGCGAAGAAGGGAATTCGCGCCGAGGACGTGGCCGACATCCTGTGCGAGACTGCCGAAGGCTACGTGCATCGGCTGTGGGACCCGCTGCCCTCCAAGCACCGGCCGCCGAACGAGTATGTGGCCAAATTCAGCGCCCCGTTCAACATCGCGGTCGCGTTCGTGACCGGCGGGGCCGGACTGTCTGCATTTACGGAGCAGACGGTGCGTGATGAACGCATCCTGGGGCTCGCCTCGAAGGTACGCTACGTGGTGAATCCGAACGATCCCTATCCCAAAGCCTACACCGGTCACGTGCGCATGACGTTGAAGGACGGGCGCGTGTTCGAAGAGCGCCAGCCGCACATCCGCGGCGGCGCCCACGAGCCGCTCACGCGTGCGGAGATCGAGGACAAGTTCCGCGGCAACTGCAAGTTCGGCGGCTGGCCGAAGGAGCGCTCCGAGCGGTTTCTTGCCTCGGTGCCGAAGTTCTTCGACAGTCCGCTGGATCTCAGATCGCTACGCGGATAAAAGCAGAAACGCCAAGGATCCAAAGGGAAACCGAGCAAGGCCCTCACCATACGCGGTCAAGGCTCTATGGGTCGGTGATCCGCACGGCATGCGCGCCGCTCTTACCCTTCACCTTTCATCCTTCACTGACTTTCAGCAGCCTGGCGGTTAAGATAATGGATGGCCTTCATCCAGGCTCCGCCTGAACTGGGCAACCAATACACGGACGACCGCGTGCTGCGGTCGTATCTCGCGCGCACGCTGGAGGCAGGGGTGCTCGCCGAGATC
>JACQGN010000042.1 GCA_016199545.1 Betaproteobacteria bacterium
ATCACATTCAAGCACGTAGGGTGCAATAAGCGAAGCGCATTGCACCGAACGCCGTCCATGCGGCGCAATGCCCGTTGGTTATTGCGCCCTACGCGATTCATTCAAACCATGGGCCGTCCATGAAACCGGCGAATCTGATCATCATCCTCTCCGACCAGCACAACCCGCGAGTGCTGGGCTGCAACGGCCATCCGCTGGTCAAGACGCCGAACCTCGACCGCCTCGCCGCACGCGGCACGCGCTTCGCTTCCGCCTACACCAACTGCCCGATCTGCGTGCCGGCGCGCGCGAGTTTCGCCACCGGGCGCCACGTGCATCAGATTCGCTTCTGGGACAACGCGATCGCCTACGACGGCAGCATCCCGAGCTGGGGCCACCGCCTCATGGCGCAAGGCCACCGCGTCACTTCCATCGGCAAGCTGCACTACGCGGGTTCCGATCCGGCGCGTAACGGGTTTCACGAGGAAATCGAAACGATGCACATCGCGCAGGGACTGGGTGATCTGGTGAGTCTTATCCGCGACGAACTGATCGTGCGCAAAGGCGCGCTCAAGCTCGGGCCCGAGGCGGGTCCCGGCGATTCAAGCTACCAGCGCTACGATCGCAGCATCACCGAGGAAACCTGCCGCTGGCTTGCGCATGAAGCGCGCAAGCACCGCGACAAACCCTGGGTGCTCTACGTGGGGTTCGTGTGTCCGCACCCGCCTTTCATCGCCCCGCCGGAATTCTTCAAACTCTACCGGCCGGAAAGCATCCTGATGCCGGATCGTTACGCGCAGGCGGAACGCCCGCGTCATCCTTACCTCGATGGCTTGCGCCGCGGCCGGCCGTATGACGAGGGATTCACCGGGCCCGACATGGTGCGGCGGGCGATCGCCGCCTACTACGGGCTGGTGAGTTTCATGGACCACAACGTCGGGCAGGTTCTCGATGCGCTCGAGAACGCGAGGCTCGCGGACTCGACGCGCGTCATCTACGGCTCTGATCATGGCGAGAACCTCGGCACCCGCGGGCTATGGGCCAAATCGACGCTGTTCGAAGAGTCGGCGGGCATCCCCCTGATCATGGCGGGTCCCGAAGTGCCGGAGCATCGCGTAGTCGATACACCAGTGTCCCTGGTGGACGGCTTTCCCACCACCCTCGAATGTGTCGGCGCGAAACCGGACGCGGCCGACGCCGAACTTCCGGGGACTTCGCTCTTCTCCATCGCCAACGGTGCCGTCCTGGATCGCGCCGTGCTGTCGGAGTACCACGCTTCCGCTTCGATCTGCGGTTCATTCATGCTACGGCGCGGACCCTACAAGTACATTCACTACGTCGGTTACGCGCCGATGCTGTTTGACTTGCAGAGCGACCCTTACGAGCACGTCGATCTCGCAGCCGATCCAAATCACCGCAACACGCTCACGGATTGCGAGGTGGAACTACGCCGGTTGCTCGATCCCGAAGCCGTGGACCGCCTGGCGCACGCCGATCAGGCGGCGATGGTCGAGCGCGTCGGCGGCAAGGACTTTATCCTGAAACGCGGCGCGATCAGCTACTCGCCGCCACCGGGCGTCGCGCCGGACCTGACTTCGGTCGAGAGCGCGGGTCGCGCGTAACCGGAGGGCCCGGCCGCCGGCCGACATGCAGCCTGTCGGACTTAACAGTTCGTCTGCAATTCTCCTGGCGCCGGTTCCGCATCAGGAGTTTGTCGGACCCAAGCTCGACAAACTCCTGGCCTGATACAATTGCATCGCGAACCGACATGGAAGGGAATCGCCCCCGGTGGGGCGGCCGGACTTCAAACCCGGTAGGGGCCGCTGGCGGTCCTGCGTGGGTTCGACTCCCACTCTCTTCCGCCAAATTTTTCCGAGTGTTCCCCGGAAAAATTAATGTAACGCGCCACATGGTTTGCGTACGCGAGAAATGCCGTTTAAAGGGGAGACAACGGCTGTTTCAGTGGCTGGCTTAGCGGAGTGCGGGAGCTGCAAGCCCGAGCAGGCCCGGTATTGCCGCTTGAAGCTGGTGCAGGTTGGCCTCAGCGCGAATGTGTTGCGCATCCGCGCGGCTCTTGCCCTCGGGCGTCTTTTCGCGTGCAACGCACCTTTTGGCCTCTTGGATGGTCTTTCGCGCCACCGCAATTTGTGCAGCCAAAGTGCCCAGTACTGTCGTGAGAGAACGCCTATACGCTACAGCCTCGGTTTCATTCAGGAGCAGGAGATCGCTCGTAAATTCACCAGCCTTTGATGCCGTCGTCACAGCCCCGTCGCTACGGGAGCGCAAGTGCTCCCACATGACATGGTCACACGGGTTGGGCACGAAGACGCCAGCCTTCATCTCGGAAGGCGACGGCCAGAATGCCCTCTTGTATGAATTGCATCTGTTGCACGCGTAGAACAGGTTCAGGTAGTTCGTCGTAAGGCTGCGAAACTTCGGGATCGATTTTGGCCGATAGTGATCTACCCCAAAGCTCTCCTGCCGGTTGGCGTCCACCGCACGGCAATACACGCATTGGCCAGAAAATTCGAGCCGCAGCTCCGGTTTATAGTTACGGTAATCCGAGTAGACCGGGGGCGTGCGCGTCCTGCGATGTTTGGCCTTGGGATAATGGAACGGGCTATCCATTCTTCTTCTTGTCGTTGATGCCTAACTGGCGTCGAATCTCCGCGTCAGACTCCTGGGCCTGCTTTATCATCTCAAGTACCCTCGCGAGCGATTCATATTCAGCGACTGTCACGGCCGGCAAAAGACGTCTAACACGCTCTGTGACTATTTCGAGACGGGCGCGCTCTTCCCCGGAGAAGTCCTTCGCTGCATATTGCCGCGCTAGCAGAGTTATGCGGTCCCTGTTCGCCCTTTCGAACGGGTCATCTCCCACCAGAACTTCTTCCGCTCCGTGACCTCGCGAGACACGCCGTACTGGCTCGTCGCTGAGCATAGGCGTAAGCCACATGACGTTCCAGAGCATCTGTAGGTCATCGCTGGCGATCCAAGGCTCCCGGTGTACCGAGGTCGACGCAAACAAGGGCGCGAACGGCTCCGACTCCAAAGATTCTTCAAGCAGCTCAGACTGCAGTATCTCGCCCGCGAACTGCGCCTCCGTCCCCTCGCTAATGGTGGTACCTTCGATAGCAAGGAAGTTGCCATCGTTCATTTTGGCGTCCCCGGTCCAAGCTTGTTCTTGGCCTTCTCCCCCAAACACCAGCTGAAAAGGGAAAAGTTCATTTGGTTGAAAGCCTTTATACGAGCCTCTACAGCGGCGTGCTCCACGTTCTCACTGGCATAGTCGAAGTCGAGTAGATAGCCCTTAGGGGCCGCACTATCTGCAGTTTGATCCTGGAGCCCATGTTTTATCAGAAATAACCCGTTTTCGATCGAGCCGCGGATAAATGACTGGAACTTGTCTGGAGTGCCCAGCACACCGTTAACAGCCGGCCCAATCAGGTCACGGTTTATCCATCCGTCAAGGTTACCATCCTCAATGGGAACCACGTTGATGTACCGCAGTCCGATTCTGGTGTAGAAGTCCGCGTCGACCAGGTCTTTGGCGCTTGCCAGTATTTGGGTAAGCCTGGAAAAAAAATCACCAAAATCCACGTATTGCGAGGTCTCAAGCGCGATCGAGAAATTCTTCAAAGTCACCGTCCATCGCTTATCCTTTGAACGAAATAGATAGCGACGCTCCTTTAGTATCTCCTCTGGCGCACCAGCACCAACTTGCTCAATCACTGCTGCCTCGTAAAATGGGTAAAGCTTGCGGATCTTCGTTTGGAATTCACTCGGCGCCCTGCGATCCAGCTCCAAGATGGTCGGAAATCGCAGTTCGCAAACCGCCGTCTTGATGAAGTTGCTTTTATACCGAACCGACGGGACCGCCGGCGGATTAAGGTGCCGTTTTGGGGCGTCCATCCTGATGTGCCACCTTCAATCCAGAGCAACCGTCATAGTGTAGCATGGCGCCTAGGGTGCCCCGGCGCTGGGGCACGGAGGCCGATCGGCCCATAGCAGACGCTATTCTAGCCCCAGATACAGGAACCCTTGAACCGCCCGGAAGCGCGCGCCGAAGCCGCTGCCGGCGGACTTCTTGGCCTGTCGCGCCGCGCTTGCGGCAAGCATCTTGATGCTGCGCGCCTTGTTGTCACCGCACAGCGTCGCGCTGACCTGCGTCCAAGCGGGATCGCGGCGTAGGGCGACTGCCAGTCCAGGGTGTGACGTGTGAAACAGCGTCGGCATCGGCTTGCCGTAGCGGTTCTCGCCGCGCCGCCAGCGCTCGCAGATCGCGTTCAAAAACCTCAGTCCGACGCCGGCACCCTGCCACTCGGGCATCACTACCAGGCAGCAGGCGCGCGCCTGGACGAGTCCTGGCCGCGTGGAAAATGCGACGTGCGCCACCGGCCGTTTTCTCAAAGTAACCTATTTCGATATTTTCGCGTGCGGTGGCCAGATAGAGTGCGTGATCGCACGTGACATCTTGATGTTCCACAAGTTGCTTCCGGCGGTGCCATAATAGGCTTCCGACCAGACTATGCCAATCCAACACGCCATCTGGAAAGTCGGGGACAAACCCGCGCCTCTCTCTGCCAGCCGGTTAGCCAGCGAGCAGACGCTCGAAGAGATGATCGTGCGTGACCCGCGCATCCTATCGAGCGAGTGGATGCTGATCGGCCAGCAAGAGCTCACGAGCCACGGTGGCCGCATTGACCTTCTGGCAATCGCGCCCGATTGCACGCTGGTGATGATCGAGCTCAAGCGGGACCGCACGCCGCGCGAAATCATCGCCCAGTCCTTAGATTACGCGTCATGGGTCGAGCAGCTGACTCCCGAGAAGATCGCGCAGATATACCAGCGCTTCTCAAATGGCGACAACTTGGACGAGGCGTTCTACCAGCGTTTCGGCACCGACCTTGATGAGGAAACGCTCAACCAGTCGCACCAGATCATCATCGTCGCAGCAGAGCTCGACGAGGCCACAGAGCGTATCATCGGCTACCTAAACGCACGCGACATAGCCATCAACGCCGTGTTCTTCCAGGTATTTCAGCACGGTGGCGAGCAACTGCTGAGCCGCGCGTGGCTCATCGACCCCGGTGAGACTCAAGCCAACGTTGCCAGCACCACCAAGAGCAAGGGGGAGAAAGAGCCTTGGAACGGCGAGTACTACGTCTCGTTTGGACCCACGAGCTCGCGGAGCTGGGAAGACGCGCGGCAATACGGCTTCATCAGCGCCGGCGGCGGAAGCTGGTACAGCCAAACGCTGAAACTGCTGTCACCGGGCGACCGGGTGTGGGCCAAGATTCCGAGGACCGGGTATGTGGGTGTCGGTCGGGTGACGGAGGCGGTTCGACCCGTCACCAAATTCACGGTGCAAACACCATCTGGCGAGCGCCCGGCGCTAGACTTACTTAAGCACGCCGACCGGTACAAGCCGAATGCGGATGATCCCGAGAAAGCCGAATATTTTGTGCGCGTGGAGTGGCTGGACACCGTGCCGGAAGCGAAGGCGGTGAATGAGGTTGGGCTTTTCGGCAACCAGAACACGGTTTGCCAGCCGACGACACCTAAGTGGCGTCACACGGTAGAAAGACTCAAGGCGCATTTTCCCAAGTGGAATGAGCAGACTCCCTGATCCGCGTGCGATTCGAATTCTCCTCTTGGTGTCGACGGTGACCATGCCTAAACCAGTGTCGATGCTGCCCGAGCAGGCGCTTTCGATTGTTCGCGCCATCGCCCGCGGTGAGGACCCGTACAACCCTGATACGCCGCTTCGTGCCGTATCCTTGGTGCAGGCAGAGACAGTCCACGCACTTTGTATCTCCCTAGCATTTCTGCTGGATAGAAACCGCGACGGAGTACCAGCAGGCAGCGTTACGCCCACGCTTGACCTCAATGAGCTTCCTTCTCGGGGAGACTTAGCCCTGGACAAATACCTCGCGCAGATTGAGTTGAATGAAATCCAACGATGCGTCAATGCCACGAATCAGAATGTGGCGCGTGCAGCTCACGACTTGGGCATTACATATCGCACCCTGCGCTATAAGCTTGAAAGTGCTGCCGAGCGACCTGTTGAACTGACCATCAACTTCGGCTCAATGCCGGAACGTGGGTCGGTGCCACTTGAGGATTACATGGCTGCGATCGAGCGAGTGGTAATCGCAGCCATGCTGGTAGAGACCAAGAACAATCGAACGGAAGCCGCACGTCGGTTAGGACTGACTTATCGTGCGTTCAGATACAGGCTTGAATCGCTCCAATTAGATTTGCCCGATTGATTCGGAAGTTGCATGACAGACAATCTGCTTGTGGCAGCGGGGACGTGGGCAGGTCAGCCAGAAAACTTCCTCACTGAAGCCCGTACGCAAACCAACCATGCGTCGGCTCACCGCGCTAGAGATTTTTGGGCGGGCGCTGTCTTACTGGGACGCGCTATTCCTGAAGCATGGACTCTAAGTTTCGGTTTGGGCATCGCCATCGTAGGCAAACCATGTGACGCACCGCGTCACCGCCATGAGAGGGTGCAATGACCACTGCCCAAAGCATTTTTGTCGTGTTTTTCGCGATCTTTTGGGGCGCGGTGAGAGCTGGTCCCGTTTGATTGGACAGAATTTCGGGTTGGATAAGTGATGAACTGCGCTGTGAGAGTTTTCCACGGCGCCGCGTGCGGCGCGGTGGGAAACTCGACTCTCATACCAGAACACATTATGCCCTCGCGATCGGCGCTGCGCACCGCAAAAGGCTTCGCCCCCGGAAAAATTCCTTTCCAGGATGCGCCAGGATCGCGCGCGAGGACGCGGTTGATATCGCGGCCTCATCCGTCCTGCCCCGGAATCGAAGCGCACGGGTGGCGCGCTCGATCGCGAGCGCAGCACGGCGGGCGCCTCGATTCCGGTTCGTCATGCCGCCTCCTTGAGCGTTTGCTCACCGAAATAGGCCGCATCCGGGGTGAGCCGGTCCAGTCCCTGGTGGGGCCGCAGGCGATTGTAGAAGTCGAAATAAGTCCCGATCGAGCGATTCGCCTCGGCGATCGAACCGTAGGCATGCAGGTAGACCTCCTCGTATTTGACGCTCCGCCACAGCCGCTCGACGAACACGTTGTCCACCCAGCGCCCGCGCCCGTCCATGCTGATGCGGATGCCGTGGGATTCGAGCACCTTCGTGAACGCGGTGCTGGTGAACTGCGCGCCCTGGTCGGTGTTGAAGATCTCGGGCGTGCCATACTTCGCGAGCGCCTCCTGGAGCGCCTCGACACAGAAGTCCGTCGTGAGCGTGTTGGAAGTGCGCCAGGCGAGCACCCGGCGGCTCGCCCAGTCCATGATCGCCACCAGATACATAAAGCCCTTGGCCATGGGGATATAGGTGATGTCGGTGGCCCATACCTGGTTGGGGGCATCAATCACGAGATGCTTGAGCAGGTAGGGGTAGACCCGGTGGGCTGCGCCCGTGCCCGGGGTGCTGGTCTTCGGCTTGCGATACAGCGTCTGAATACCCATCCGACGCATGAGGGTGGCGACGTGCTTGCGCCCGACAGCAAAGCCTTCGGTCTGCAGCAGATCGCGCAGCCGCCGGCTGCCCAGAAACGGCCACCTCAGGTGCAACTCGTCGATCCTGCGCATCAGCGTCAAGTCCGCCTCCGATACTGGCAGGGGCTGGTAGTAGGCCGTCGAGCGCGCCAGATCGAGCAACTCGCACTGACGCACCACCGGCAGATCGTGCTCGGGCTGGATCATCGCATTGCGCTCCACAATCCCGTCTTGTTGAGCGCGCCCTCTAAAAAATCGTTCTCCATCGCCAGCTGCCCGATCTTCGCTTGCAGCGCGCGAATCGTGCCGGCGGCATCCGGCGTCGGCGTTGTCTCGCCAAACACCGAAGCGGCCCGCTCAAGCATCAAAGTCTTCCACTGCGTGATCTGGTTGGGATGGACTTCAAAGTGTTCGGCCAATTCGGCCAGCGTGCGATCCCCACGGATCGCCGCCAGTGCCACCTTGGCCTTGAACCCCGGACTGTGGTTCCTTCTGGGTCGCCTCATCGTTTCTGCTCCTCTGAAAAACACCTTCAATCGGAGCAGTTCTACCACTTATCCCCCTGTCCAGTTTCCTGGGGCCAGCTCTGTGTTCAACGTTCAGGGACGATGGAAGATGTTTCAGGCATTCTGCGGCGCCGCGCGCACGTATCGTCGTGTGTTGCTCGCGTTTTTGATGTGCAATGTTCTTCCCGTCCTATACTTCGCGGTGGCGACTTATTGGTTAAGAGTTACCTCCACGACGCACGCGTCGACGTGGGGTTCTGCGAGACTGTTCAGCAGGTGTTGGCCGGCGTATTGCCCGCCTTCGCAATATTCGGCTTTTACCGCCTTTGGATTTGGGCGGTACAGTGGCTGGGGCCGGAATGCTTTTACCAGAGCAAGGGCCATCAACCCTTCACCCTTAAGGAGATCGAACCGACCATTGAGGAGCTTGGGCTTAACCCTCCTTTGAAGCCACTAAATGGCGCGTTTGCGCTTCTTTACTTCGCAATAGCCGCCACTGGACTTTTGCTTCGGTAAGGGCACACCCGGTGTACGCAAACCATGTGGCGCGGCGCGACACCGTGTGCGCAAACCATCCGTCGCACGGCGTTTTTCCCGCCGCCGGCGCCTTCCCGCTCTACCCTTGATCCATTGATCCTGTCCCGCTCCGGCCCGCCTTATCCCGGCCGGTCCCGCCGTACTCAGGCCATCCGTCGCCTCACACTGGGTGTAGCATCCGTGGCGCTGATCCACGACCGTTCTTAAACCGTCCGTCGCCTGACACCTTGCGCTTATCGGAGGACCTGGCCAAAAATCGGCATCATTATGCATAATGTCCTGAATAGGGACACTGGCGGCAAATTCCAACGTAATGCCGCCGGAGGCGGAGGGAAGCCATCACGTCCGACCTTTTTGACGGGCGCAGGCAGGTCGCGGACCGGAGGCTGCGGCAGGACCCCTTTTACGAGGGTGCCGAAAGGCGCCGCGGTCGCGGGCGGCGCGCGCCCGAAGCGAGCCCAAGGACCGAAAATCTGCTGGAACCCGCCGATCCTGAGGGCTATCTTCGGGTGCCTGTCATCCTGTCGCGAATCACCAGCGAGTTCGACTACGTCGAGACCGACGAGGCCGCGGGACAGCGCTACGTCGAGGCGATGATCAAAGCGATATCGGATCGCACCGGAACGTCTGAGTATGAAGACCATCGCGAACGCGTACGGCATCTGGCCGCCGCCTTACCTGAAGCAATTCATGTCAGGTGCGGAGACAATCCAACCTCCGAGAGCGAATTCCTGTCCGCGACATTGGTGCCGGGGGAACCGATTCTTTTCGTGTATGAGTCGTTGGCTCAAGAGATAGCGTCTCGTCCGCTACTGCAACGTTTGGCCGGAGCGCTCGGCTACAAGATTGTTCAATGGGAGGCAAGCTTCCGGGGCGCCCACTGAGCGTCTCTGAGCAGACCCATCCGGCCGTACTTACGCCCACCGTCACCTCGCAGGCGCTTTCAACAGGCTGCTGGTTAGACGGCTGGCATCGTATCGGCTACCATTGGCGTCCGCGTCGGCGGCCCGTGTCTGGAAGCGTGCCGCGCATGATAGGCACGACATGATCGCAACACGGCGCATCCATGCTTCGGAGAACACCATGGAAGAAATGCGGATCCTCTCCCCGACCGGCGTATGCGGTTCGGGTTTTCTGGAGGAATCGTTCGAGAAAGCGCTTGCGAAGAAGCCGCACTTCATCGGCTGCGACGGCGGATCGACCGATCCCGGCCCGAGCCACCTGGGTTCCGGCCAGCCCGCGTTTCCGCGCGAGGCAACAAAGCGTGACCTGCGCATCATGCTGCTCGGCGTGCGCCGCATCGACGTGCCACTCTTGATCGGCTCGGCCGGCACCGCCGGCGGCGACGTTCATCTGGACTGGTTCTGCGACATCGTGCACGAGATCGCCGCGGAAGAAGGGCTGAGTTTCACGCTCGCGAAGATCCACGCCGAGCAGAAGCAGGACTATCTCAAGAAGCGGCTGCGCGAAGGGCGCATCAAGCCGCTGCAACCGGCGCCCGAGTTCAATGAAGGGGTGATCGACCGCGCATCGTGCATCGTCGGCATGATGGGGGCGGAACCTTACATGCGCGCGATCGAGGCCGGCGCCGACGTGATCGTGGCGGGGCGCTCGAGCGACACCGCGATCTTCGCCTCGATTCCGGTCATGCGCGGCTTTCCCGAGGGCGTCGCCTGGCACATGGGCAAGATTCTCGAATGCGGCGCCGCGGCGGTCGTGAGCCGCAAGACGCCGGACTGCATGTTCGCGTGGGTGCGCAAGGACCATTTCGTGGTCGAGGCGCCCGACGAGCGCCTGCGCTGCACGCCGCAGAGTATCGCCTCGCACAGCCTCTACGAGAACGCCGATCCGTTCAAGCTGGTGGAGTGCTCCGGCACGCTCGATCTCACGGACAGCCGCTACGAGGCGGTGAGCGACCGTGCGGTGAAAGTCTCCGGCAGTGCCTTCATGCACGCCCCGCGCTATACGGTCAAGCTGGAAGGCGCCGAAAAGGTCGGCTACCAGAGTGTCATCATCGGTTCGGTGCGCGACCCCTTCATCATCGGGCAGATCGACAACTGGGTCGAACAGCTCGAAGGCCGCATCCATGCGCGCGTCAAGCAGATTTACGGGGAGAAGCTCAGACCCGAGCAATACTTCATCAACATCCGCATCTACGGCAAGAACGGCACCATGGGGCCGCTCGAGCCGGTGAAGGAGATCCGCTCGCACGAGCTGTGCCTCGTCATCGAAGCGACCGCGCCCACGCAGGAGATTGCGTCGTCGATTGCCGGGATCGTTCGCCACCAGGCACTTCATCTGCCGATCCCCGAATGGAGCGGACTGATCACCGCGCTCGCCTGTCCCTACAATCCGGCGCATCTTGATCGCGGCGCGGTTTATCGCTTCAACGTGAACCACGTCGTCGAGCCCGACGATCCCTACGAGATGTTCCCCACCGAATACCTCGAAGTGGGATCTGCTATCAAGAGGAGAGCTGCGGCATGACCGCCCTCGCCGAACTCGCAAGACTCATCCGCAGCAAGAACGCCGGGCCGTTCGAGCTAACGTTCGACATCATGTTCGATGACGGGGCGAAATATCGCCGCGCCAAAGAGTCAGGCGTCCTGACTCGCGAAAGAATCGCGGCGTGTTACGGGCTCGAACCCAGCCAGGTAAAGTTCTTTTTGTGCGACAACGCGCTCGCGGTGAAGGCGTCGATCCCGCGGCCCTGCTTCCAGGGCGATCTGCGCGATGCCGACGGCCACGGCGGCCAGCAGTACGCGCCGCTGATGGACATCGAGGTGCCCTGATGCCGCTCCACTCGGAACATGGACAGGCAGTGCCTGGGCAAGGCAACCGCGCCCGGAACGGCAGATGGGAGCGGCATAACAGGAGGGAAAGGGCAATGAAAACTACACGATGCATAGGACAACGATGAAGCGACAGATCAACCAAACTTTCATACCGTTCATTTTATTGATAGGTTTGTGCCACGGCGGGCAGGCACAAACCTATCCGACCAAGCCGATCCGGTTCATCGCGCCGTTCGTCCCGGGCGCGGGAACCGACATCACGGCGCGCACCGTCGCACAGAAACTCACCGAGCGGTTCGGGCAGCAAGTGATTGTCGACAACCGTCCCGGCGCCACGGGGTCGATCGGCGTCGACCTCACGGCGAAAGCGCTCCCCGACGGCTATACCATGTGCCTCATCTCCGCGTCGCATTCAGTGAGCGCGGCGACCAATCCCAGGCTGCCGTACGACCTCACCAGGGATCTGGCGGGCGTTGCGCAGATGACCGCGCTTGCATATTTCGTGGTCGTCCATCCCTCGGTGCCCGTGAAGTCGATAAAGGAACTGGTCGCGCATGCCAGGGCAAATCCCGGCAAGCTCAATTACGGGTCGTCCGGCACCGCCGGGCTGCAGCATTTCGCCGGCGTGCTGTTCGGCCACATGACCGGCACCGATATCGTGCATATTCCGTACAAGGGCGGGGCGGCGGCGCTGAACGACCTGCTCGGCGGCCGCACCCAACTCCAGTTCACGACGCTGTTAAGCACCAAGCCGCACATCGCCTCCGGCCGCGTGCGCGCGCTCGCGACCACGGCGCTCAAGCGCTCCCCGGCCATGGAAAACGTGCCGACGGTTTCAGAATCCGGCGTGCCCGGCTACGAGGTGAATCAATGGTACGGGATCGTCATTTCGGCCAAGGTGCCGCGCGCGATCGTAAACAAGCTTTCCGCCGAGGTCGCCGCTTCGGTGAACTCGCCCGATATCGCGCAGCGCTTCCTCGCCGATGGCTCGGTGGTGGTGGGCAGCACGCCGGAGCAGTTTACCGCCCACGTCCGGTCGGAGATCGCCAAGTGGCGGAAACTGGTCAAGGAAGCGAAGTTGCAACTGGAGTAAGTAAATAAGAGTGCCACCCATCGAGCGGCTCTGCGCTTCGATCCAGGACATCGAGAAACTGAAGGATACACGCGCCATCACGAGTATCATTGCCGGCGACATCGATCAACCAAGACGCCAGGCTGCGGCCTGACAGGGAGACCACATGAACGACACCACGACCACCGACATCCGCGCCGAAATTCTCAAGCCGCTGCGCGAGCGCCGCAGCGACCGCCACTTCACGCAGCGTCCGCTCGAACCGCACGTCGTCGCCTCGCTGGTCGAAGCGTTCCGCTGGGGGCCGAGCTCGAATAACCGCCAGCCGTGGCGCCTCATCCTGGTGCGGGGCGCCGAAGCGAGCGCGAAGTTCGTCGATGCGCTCAGCGACTCGAACAAGAAATGGGCGCACGTCGCGCCGCTGAAAATCGTGCTCCTCGGACATCCCGAAGAGCAGCCCGACCGCGACGGGCAGAACCGCTGGCTCCTCGACTGCGGGCTCGCGCTGGAGAACATGCTGGTGCAGGGCTACTCGATGGGCCTCACCATCCACGCCATGGCGGGCTGGAACGAGCAGAAAGTGCTCGCCAACTTCAGCGTGCCGGCGCCGTTCCGCGTCGCGGCGCTGGTGGGGGCCGGCTACCGTGGGCGGATCGAGGACCTGCCCGAAGAAGTCGCCGAGAAGGACCGCAAGCCGCGCACCCGCAAGGCGCCGGGCGAGATCGCCTTCACCGATACGTTCGGAAACGCCTACGGCGGCTAAGGGGGTCGTCCCATGCGTAATCTCGCACTCGCTGCACGCGTCGCGACCCTGTCCGTCGGCGTGGTCGCATCTTCTGCCGTCCACGCCGCGGCGCCCGACGCTACGAAGGACTACCCGAACAAGCCGATCCGCCTGGTCGCGCCGTTCGTGCCGGGCGGCGGCTCCGACACCACGGCCCGCGCGATCGCGCTCAAGCTCTCCGAGCGCTGGGGCCAGCAGGTGGTGGTGGACAACCGTACCGGCGCGGCCGGTGCGATCGGTGTCGAGATCACGGCGCAGGCGATTCCGGACGGCTACACGATCTGCGTCATCTCCGCATCGCACGCGGTGCTCTCCGCGACCAACTCGAAGCTGCCGTACGACTTGGCGCGCGACCTGCAGGGCATCTCGCAGGCCACCTCCCTCTTCTACGTCCTCACGGTGCCCGTGTCCTCTCCCGCAAAATCGGTGAAGGAATTCATCGCCTACGCCAAGGCAAACCCCGGCAAACTGAATTTCGCATCCTCGGGAGTCGGCTCGCTCCAGCACTTCTCATGGGAGCTGTTCAAGCATTCGACGGGCACCCAACTCACCCATGTGCCGTACAAGGGAGCCGCCGGCTCGCTCGTCGGCATGCTTGCAGGCGAAATCCAGGCTGGGTTCTTCTCGATGTTCGGCGTGCGGCCGCACCTCGCCTCGGGCCGCGTGCGCGTGCTTGCGATTTCCGCCAGCAAGCGCTCGCCGCTGCTGCCGGAATATCCCACGGTCGCCGAGGCAGGCGTGCCGGGTTATGAAGTCGATCAGTGGTACGGCTTCGTGACTTCGGCCAGGGTACCACGCGCGATCGTCGCCAAGCTGCAAGCAGCGATGGCGGATGCGCTGAGGGCGCCCGACGTCGCGCGACGACTCGGTACGGACGGATCGACGCCGGTCGGCAGCAGCCCCGAGCAGTTCAGCGCCCACATTCAGTCCGAGATTGCCAAATGGCGCAAGCTCGTCAAGGACGCGGGACTGACGCTGAAGTGATCGCGGCCGGCAAAGGCAATGCGGCGCGGTGTTCGGGCGCATGGCGGGCGTCTCCGCCGGCAAGGCCGCGAAGGCGTAAAGCGCTCAACCACGGGGATTGTGTCTCTCTCCCCTGCCCCCATCCTGACCTTCCCCCGCACGCGGGGGAAGGAAACTTAAGAAGAGAAACGTGAGTCCGTTCCGCTCTACATTTGCAGTGATGCTCGTGTTCGCGATGATAACGCTGTGGCCGGGCACGGCCGGCGCGCAGAATTACCCGACGGGGCCAATGCGCATCGTCGTGCCGTTCCCGCCCGGCGGCGGCACCGACATCCTGTCACGGCTGCTCGCGCAGAAGCTGAACGAAGCGTGGGGGCAGAGCGTGGTGGTGGACAATCGGCCCGGCGCGGGCGGCACCGTGGGCACGGGGTTCGTCGCCAGGACCACCGCCGACGGCCATATCATGCTCGTCGTCCCGGCCGGCTTCGCCGCCTATTCCAGCCTCTACAAGCAGCTTTCGTTCGACCCGACCCGTGACCTCGCGCCGGTTTCGCGCCTCGCATCGGGGCCGCTGGTGCTCGTCGTGCATCCATCGCTCCCGGCGAAGACGGTCAAGGAGTTGGTCGCCTTTGCCCGCAAGCACCCGGGTGAGGTCAATTTCGGATCGGCTGGCGCGGGCACGCTGCCGCATCTCAGCGCGGAACTGTTCAATTCGATGAGCGGGACGCAAATGGTGCACATCCCATTCCGCGGCGCCGGCGCTGCGGTGACCGATGTGATGGCCGGGCGCGTGCCGGTCTACTTCATGAACATCCTGCAGGCGCTGTCATTGGTGAAGTCCGGCAAGCTGCGCGCGCTGGGCGTCACGACGCCACAACGCAGCGCGATCGCACGGGACATTCCCGCGGTCGCCGAAGGCGGCCTCCCCGGCTTCGACATGACCAACTGGTACGGCCTGCTCGTGCCCGCCGCGACGCCGCGCGCAATCATCCCCAGGCTGCAGCAGGAGACGGCCCGCATCCTCAACCTGCCCGCACTGAAGGAGCGTCTTGCGCAGGACGGCATGACGGTGGTCGCCAGCACCCCCGAGCAGTTCGCCGAATTCCTCGCGCGCGAGATGGCGAAGTTCGCCAAGGTGATCGAGGTAGCTGGAATCAAGGGCACGCTGTAAGTTCGGGAAGCGTGACTGGCGAGGCGTGACTGATACTGCGTGACTGGTGACTGATGAAGCGTGACTGGCTTCATTCATGGTGTCACTGTCTTACCGTTCACCGTTTACTGATCACCGTTCACGCTTTTCCACGGAGGAATCATGAACAAACCTGAAGAGCTGGATCAGCGGCACGAGGTGCTGTGGCCGCTGTCGCGGCGGGCGGTGGAAGACCGGCCGCTCGCGCCGCGCCTGCCGGATTTGAATGGCAAGACGGTGTGCGAGTTGTGGGACGTGATCTTCCGCGGCGAGACGATCTACCCGCTGGTGCGCGAGTACATCCGCGCCCGTTTCCCGCGCGTGAAGTTCGTCGAATACTCGGAGTTCGGCAACTTCTACGGCCCGCACGGCGACCGCATCACCGAGGAACTGCCGACGAAGCTGCGCGCGCACGGCGCCGACGCGGCGATCGTCGGCATCGGGGCCTGAGGGAGCTGCACGCCCGCCGTGTTGCGGGCCGCGGCGCTCATCGAGAAGCTCGGCATCCCGACGG
>JACQGN010000037.1 GCA_016199545.1 Betaproteobacteria bacterium
AACCTACTTTAACCCCACCGCCTCACGGCGGGGGAGGCCGGCTAGATGATTGTCAGAGGGCACAGAGATTTCGCATAAATATCATTTCCTCTGTGATCTCTGTGCGCTCTGTGGTGATTATCAGTCCTCTTCACTCTGTAAGCGCAGGGCGGAACCGCACGCGATCCCGCTCCAATATCACGAGATGCCCCGGTAGCTGCACGACGAGATCGGCCAACGCGAGGAAGCGGTCCAGTACAGCGGCGACCTGGGGCGCCGTACTGTTGTCCGGGACGCGCAGTACCAGCAGGCCGGGGCTCGCCGCCGGAAGATAGCGGCGCACGTCGGCGAAATCCAGGTCACGGGTTACGAGCACCGCGCCCACGCTGCGCGCATGTTCCGCGATGCGGGCGTCAGTCGCATCGCCCAAACCAATATCACGCACATGTTCGACGCTGTGGCCGCGAGACCGCATCACGACCAGCGCCGCGCGCGGCATGTTCGCATCCAGCAGAAATTTCACGCAGCGCCGGTCGGCAGGGGGTGAAACGATTCCTCGCTCAGCCGCTCACCGGCAAAGCCGAGCGCCGCGCGGATGTCGTCCGCGGTCAGGCCATACTCTCGTTCGACCTCCTCGAAGCTCATGCCGCCCGCGAGGCTGCCCACCACGATGGCGACCGGAACGCGGGTGCCACGGATAACCGGTTTGCCGTGGCAGATGGCAGGGTCAACGACGATACGATCGTGGGCATTCATAATCCGTTACCTCCGTGTCAGGAATGACGCAATAGCGCTTCTTCCAGCATCGATTTTAATCGGTCTCGCAGCTTCGCGGTCTCTGCTTCACTTTCCTCCAGCCTGGCCAGCAGTTCCTCCGGGTCACCGTGATCGTCGGCGACGGTATGCGGGTTCTTGAAATCGAGATTGTAGCCACGGGCCTTCACTTCGTCGGCGGTGACGCGCCAGGTGACTTCGTTCTCCACCCGCCCCTTGCGCTTGGCGCTGCCCCACCACTCGACGCAGGGTTTGAGGTGCTCGACCCGGATCGGCTTGGTCATCGAGTAGGCTTTCTGGCCCTCAGGGACGCGGTGCTCGTAGAACCAGATTTCCTTCGTCGGCTCGCCTTTCTCGAAGAACAGCAGATTGGTGCCGATGCTCGCGTACGGCTTGAACACGCTGTTGGGGAGCCGCACGATGGTGTGCAGGTTGCACTCCTCCATCAGGTGTTCCTTCAGCCGCGTCTTGACGCCCTCGCCGAAGAGCGAGCCGTCCGGCAGCACCACGGCAGCGCGGCCGCCGGGTTTGAGGAGCCGAATGATGAGGGCGAGAAAGAGGTCGGCAGTCTCGCGGGTCTGGAAGTGGCGGGGGAAGTTCGATTCGATGCCGTCCTCCTCGCGCCCGCCGAAGGGCGGATTGGTGAGGACGATATCGACGCGGTCGGACTGGCCGTAGCTGATGTAGGGACGGGCGAGCGTGTTGTCGTGCCGGACGAACGACGGGTCGTCGATGCCGTGGAGCAGCATGTTGGTGACGCACAGCATGTGCGGTAACTGCTTTTTCTCCACCGCGCGGAGCGCCTTCTGCATGCGCTGCTCGTCGTCCGGGGTCTTCACGTAGCGCTCGCGCATGTGGCGCAGCGCGCACGTGAGGAATCCGCCCGTGCCGCAGGCAGGGTCAAGGAGAATCTCGCCGGGTTTCGGGTCGATGCGATCGGCCATGAACGCGGTCACGGCGCGCGGGGTGTAGTACTCGCCCGCATTGCCGGCGCTCTGCAGGTCGTTGAGGATTTGTTCGTAGATGTCGCCGAAATGCTGGCGCTCGGCGAGGTTGTTGAAGTCCACCGCGTTGATCTTGTTGATGACCTGGCGCATCAACTGGCCGGACTTCATGTAGTTGTAGGCGTCCTCGAACACGTCGCGCACCACGCGGCGGCGGCCGTTGCTGGCGGTGCCGGGCAGTTCCTTGAGCGCTGGGAACAGTTCGTCGTTGACGAACGCGAGCAGGGCGTCGCCGGTCATGCCCTCCGGATCGGCCGCCCAGGCACGCCACCGCAGCTTGGCCGGGATGGGCGAGCGGTAGCCCTCGTGCATCAACTCCAGTTCCTGGTCCTGGTCGTCGATGATCTTGAGGAAGAACATCCAGCACAGTTGCGAAATGCGCTGCGCGTCGCCATCGACGCCGACGTCCTGGCGCATGATGTCCTGGATGGATTTGACGGTAGTGCGGACGGACATGGGTGGCAGTTTCGTAGTCTGAGTGTCGTCAGAGCAGGCGGAGCATCAAGGTATCAAACCTTGTGTGCAGGATCACGCGGTTAATCGCGCAAAGACTCGAGATCGAAGGTGCCCCGGCTTTTACGAAGCTTGCCGCGCAGCGGGGCGAGGCGCGCCCTATCGATGCGGCGCGCACGCAGGATGAAACCATCCGGGCCTTCCCTGAGTTCAATCGCGTCGCCCGCGCGCAACCCCAGCGCATCCAAAACACGCGCCGGCAAGGTGATCTGACGCTTCGCGGTAATTTTGACAATCATGACGGTGATTTCCTTATTCTCGATGAAGAACTCATGACGGCGCAGTGTAAGCGTCAAGCCGCCGGCCGATACAGGGCGGACTGGAGTTCGTGGACGGCTTTTTCGAAACCGTCGCGCCCGCCGAAGGTTTTCAGCAGTTCGACCGGGGTGCCCATCGCGTCGAACGGCGAGAGCCGCAGGATGCGCGGATCGTCGAGGCCCGTGACGCCCTCGTCCTGGTACTTTTGCAGCAGGGCTTCGAGCACGGCGCGCGCCTGCCCGCCGTATTTGGTGAAGACATCGCGCTTGCGCACGTTGGTGGCGCGCTCGCGCCGGGTGAGCGGCGGCTGGTCGAAGGCGACGTGGCAGATCAGGTCGAAGGGATCGAGATCCTTGCCCACCTCCTCTGCAAGCGGTCCCAGCAGCAGGCCCTCGGCGGCCAGTTCCTCGATGACGGCCTGCTTGCGCTCGGCGCCGTTCCAGCGTTTGAGGAATTCATCGAGGCTCGCGAACTGTCGGGTGAGCGCCTTGCGGGTGTAATCACGCAGGCTCTCGGTGATCAGTTTGCCGTTTTCATCCAGGTATTCCACGCGTTCGGCGAGGATGGTGACCTCCTTGCCGTGAACGTAGTATTTCGGAGGCCGCTGCTCCGTGCTAACGATGGTGACATCCGGCTGGTCAGAATAGACAACCTCCTCATCCTCACCGGGTTTCGGCGGAATGGGATTTTCCAGGTCCTCCGGCGGCGGCACATCGTCGGGCGGCGTAACGGGGTCGTCCTCCCCCGGCTCGTAGATCTGAACCGGCGCGCCATCGAACTCGGGGTCGGCGAAGTGGTTGGTCGCCTTGCGGAAGTCGAGCAGGGTGAAGTAATACTTCCGCGTGTCTTCGTGCACCCGCGTGCCGCGACCGATAATCTGCTTGAACTCGGTCATGGAGCCCACCTCACGGTCAAGGACGATCAGGCGGCAGGTCTGGACGTCTACTCCGGTGGAGAGCAGCCGCGAGGTGGTGACGATGACCGGATACTTGCCCTCCGGGTCGATGAAGTTGCCGATCTGCTCGCAGCCCTCGGCATCATCGCCGGTGATCCGCATCACGTAGCGCTCGGACTGCTGCACCAGATCGGCATTTTCATTGATCAGCGCCTGGCGCATGCGCGCAGCGTGCTCGGTATCCACGCAGAAGACGATGGTTTTCTGGAAGCGGTCGCCGCTTTCCCGCAGGAACTCGGTGACCTTGCGCGCAACGCGCTTGGTGCGCTCGTCGATCACCAGGTCGCGGTCGAAATCCTTCTGGTTGTAGATGCGATCGTCGATCTCGTACCCGTACTTGTCGATTTCGCCGCGTGCCGGCCGGTAACCCTCCACATCGACATCGAGGTGCACTTTCACCACCTTGTACGGCGCGAGGAAGCCGTCGCGGATGCCCTCCTTGAGCGAATACGTGTAAACCGGTTTGCCGAAGTAGTGGATGTTGGAGACGTACTCGGTCTCCTTCGGCGTGGCGGTCATGCCGATCTGGGTCGCGGAGGAGAAGTAATCGAGGATCTCGCGCCAGGCCGAGTCCGCGGCCGCGCTTCCGCGGTGACACTCGTCGATCACGATCAGGTCAAAGAAATCCCGCGACAACTCGCGGTAGAGCTTCTGGCGCTCCTCGGGGCCGGTGATCGCCTGGTAGAGCGCAAGGTATATTTCGTAAGAGGTGTCGATGCGCCGGTGCTTTCGCTCGATCGCGCTCGGCAGTTCGACTGCCGTGCCGTCCTCGCGCTCGATCGTTTTCGCGTGGGTGCTCAGCTTGGCCATCGCAGCGCCAAACGGCCGGAAGTCGTTGACCATCGTCTGATCGACAAGCACGTTGCGGTCGGCGAGGTAGAGGATGCGTCTCTTCCGGCCAGACTTCCACAGGCGCCAGATGATCTGAAAGGCGGTGTAAGTCTTGCCGGTGCCGGTCGCCATCACGAGCAGGATGCGCTGCTGCTCCTTGGCAATGGCTTCCATCGCCTTGTTGATGGCAATGCGCTGGTAGTAGCGCGGCTCCTTCCCGCTGGCGTCGTCGTGATAGTCCTGCAGGACGACCTGCTCCTCGGCGGGGGCCAGGCCTTTCCAGGCGCGGTATCGGGCCCAGAGCGTCTCGGGCGTCGGGAAGGCGTCGAGCGGCAGTTCGGTTTCCCTCACCGGGCTCTGTCCGGTGCGATCGTGAAAGAGGAATGCGTTGCCGTTCGATGAAAAAACGAAGGGGATGTCGAGCGTTGCAGCATTCTCGAGCCCTTGCTGCATGCCGTCGCCCACCGCGTGGTTGTTGTCCTTTGCCTCGATGAGCCCGAGCGCAATGTTCGGCTTGTAATAAAGGACATAGTCGGCGAACCTCGCTTTGCCACGGGTGACAAGCTTGCCGCGGACGATGATGCGGCCTTTGGTGAAGAAGACTTCCTCACGAATCTGGGACAAGACGTCCCAGCCCGCCTGCGTCAGGGCCGGCGTGATGAACTTGGTGCAGATGTCGCGTTCGGAGAGGTCTTTCTTGTTCATCCTGCTCCTCGCTCGCAGGTTAGCCCCGCCACGCGCGTCTCTGACGCTCAAGGTGGCCCTTGCCCCACGAACCCTTGTGGCGTCCGGAAGAATGCTTCACGAAGTTATGCGGCTCCGGCATGAGGACGATGCGGTCATCCATGACCAGCACGAGCAAACGCGCGCCTGGGCGGATGCCGAGTTTCTTGCGCGCTTCCTGGGGCATCACGACCTGGTTCTTGCTGCTCAAGGTGACTGTGACGGGCATCGGTGCACCGTAAAGTGAATGGGCCGCATGATCCTACTCCGATGCCGGCGAGGGTGATAAACCGGCGAATCGGGATCTGCCAGACTCGGATTCTTGACGCGAGACGATGCGCGGTATGGGTTCCCGCCCCGACCAAGGCCTTCTTCGTGTCATTGCGAGGGAACCGAAGCAATCTGGTTGTGGGCAACCCATCCGCGGCCAGCCCCGAGATCGCCGCGTCGCCCACTCCTCGCGATGACACTGGGGTCCATGCCCGCCGCTGATTATCGATAAGTTATTTACGGGACACGACACCGGCATGGGGACGACATCGTGCACGCGCCCGGCGCGTCAGACTGGCGGATAGCGCGTCATTTGGCCGGTGGAATGACGGGCAGCAGCGCGTGCGCCGGGCGCGAGGGGCCGAGATGCAGCGTCACTTTCCCGCCGAAGATTTCCGGCGGCCGGTCGGTCTCGTCGTCGTGCATGAACGGGCCGCAGCCACGCATCGGGTTCTTCATGTTGGAGAGCGTCGCGGCCTCGCCTTCGTACTCGTAGTCCTTGCCGCGGATGGTGAGCGCGATGCGGTAGCCCGCCGGTACCACGATGCAGGTCGGCCAGATCTCGATGTCGAGCGCGACGACCTTGCCCGGTTCAAGCGGCTGTTTCTCGTCGTGCGTGTGGTAAGGGCGATACGGCAGGGAAAGGGCCGAATCGAGTTTGCGGTGCGAGGCGCGGAGCCACCCCTGCCCAACAGGCGTATGCGGGTCGAGCGCGCCCTGAAACACGACCTCCTTGCCATCCGGCGCGAATACCCGCAGCACGATGAAAAGATCCGCGTCGCTGGTGGATGAGGAGACCCAGAGCTTGAGCGCCGACGGGCCGGTGATCTCAGTCTCCTTATCCATTGGTGCGGAGGTGAATGTTACGCCCTCACCAAGCCCATCATAAGTCATGCTGCGGTCGGACGTTGGCGGCTCAAGCTTCAAACTGCGCGCCACTGGATCAAGATAAAACTTCGTCCATTGCGTGCGCGCGATCGGCCACTCGTTTTCATGCCGCAGCACGAACTTCTCGCCGGGATGGCGCACCTGCAACTGCACGCGCGGCTGCTTGTCCCACCCGTTCCGGATGCCCTTGAGGAAGTAGTCGAAGAAACGCTTCTGCAACTTGACGCCGTAATCGGTGTAGAACGGCGCCCAGTGCGAGCCGCCGTGCACCTCGAGCCACTTTTCTTTGGACGCCGCGCGCGTGAACCCCTCGAAGTTGCCGCGCGGATGCAGCCCCTGCCCGCCCCAGTTGGCGGCCGAGAGCAGTGGCACCGCCACTCTTGACAGGTCGCCCGTGCGCTCGCGGTAGTACAGCCCGTCGAGCGGATGCGACAGCACGTTCGCCCACAGGTCCTCGCGATTCCGAGCGAGTTCCTCCTCGGTGAGCGTTTCGGGCCCGCACACCAGTTCTCCGGTGACACGGCTTTTCGCGCCGCGCTCGCCCACGCCGTGCTGCACCGTCTTCACCTGCATGTCCTGCCAGTTCTTGCGGAACACGCAGATGATGCCACCGTGGCGGTTGGAGTCGCGGTAGTTGTCCACCCAGCCCTCCCACACGCAGATGGCCGCGAGGTGCGGCGGCTGCGTTGCCGCGGCGCGCCACTGGCTGCTCGCGGAGTAGGAGATGCCGTTCAACCCGACCCTGCCGCTGCACCAGGGCTGAGCCGCGGCCCATTCGATGCAATCGTGGAAATCCTGGTTCTCGCGCGTGTTGTTATGGCTGAGGAAACCGGGTGACCGCCCCGCGCCGCGCGAGTCCACGCGCACGCAGATGTAACCATCTAACACCCATTTCTCGGGATCGACCACTTCCCAGTTCTGATACCGGTTGGTGGTGCCGCTCACGGCGTCGGGATTGTCGCGCGACATGATCTCCCACGCCGTCTTGTAGCCCTCCTGGAACGCGAGGCCTTTGCCATACGGGCCGTAGCTCACGAGCGCCGGGTATTTTCCCTCGGCGGCCGGACGGTAGACGTCGGCGCGCAGCACGATGCCGTCGTCCATCGCGATCGGCACGTCCCAATCGATGCGCATGCCATCGCGCACTTCGCTCTTGTAGTCGCTCATGTCGTTCCCTTTCTCCTTGCGTCACTAGCGTGATTTGTTCGGTTCGATTTCGCGGGCGTCATGATGCCGAAACATTACCACGTAACAAAAAGCCGCGTGTCCCCTGCCGGAGGTAGAATCGCGTCATGTTCGAAATGATCGACTGGTGAGAGACGTTTCATGAGCGCACCCGAGACGTCGGTCCGCGTACTGCAAGGCGGCGAGGTGAGCTTCACCGCCGAAGCGCGGGCCATACAACGTGCAGCCCGGGCGCTGCGCGCTCGCGTCGTGAGACTGGAGCAGATCGTCTACTTCTCCACCTCCACCGGCGATGCGTGGATGCTCGATCCTCGGGAGGGAACTGCCGCCTGGCTGGCGCGCGGCGGCGATTCCTTGCCGATCCCCATCCGTGAGTCAGCCGCGGAACTGGCGATTGAATGGCATGCCGACTACCGCATCGAAGGCCGCGCCTTCACCGTAGTCGAGCGAGACAGCGGATCGGTGCGGACGATTCTGGGTTATCCCGTCGCGGATATCGAACGCCTGTCTTGCGAGCTTGCAGCGGACGGCGCCTCGGATTCGCGCCTGTCGGCTGCGCGCGAGCGATTGAAGAGCAGACGCAACGAGCCCTGCCCGTGCGGCAGCGGCCGGAAATACAAGAGGTGCTGCCTGCGCAGCGACGAGGGTCTCGTGCGGCAGATGACCGCTGCGCCGCAGGCCGAAGCGATCGAGCACGTCGAGCCCGTGGCGCCGCCGGCTGGGGCAGCGATTGGCGAAGATCCGGGCGGCCGTTATGAGTCCGGGCTACCGCGCAAACTCAGCAGCCGGCTGGACGCGCTCTGGAAGGCCGTCAATGTCGTGAACCAACCGACGGCGGCGCAGATGGATGAGCTGCTGGGCGAGTTGCTTGCGCTGCCACCCGAAGCCACCTGGTGGAACGAGGTGTTGAGCGAATTCGCGCGGCGCAACCACCCTCACCTTCACGCGGTGTTTCGCCGGATCGCCGCAGCCGTTCCTCACACCAAGAAGACCGGCATGGCGTCCTTTTACTGGGCGGCGGCGGAAGAATTCGCCGGCAAGAAACTGAGCGCACTGCTTCCCGAACTGGTCGACGGCTTCTGCAAGCTCGATCGACACAGCTACGATGCCGATGCGCTCGCGCATATCGAGGATTACCTGCTGGCCGGGCATTTCGAGGCTGAGGCTCTACGCCTCGCGGAGCATTTCCTGCCCATCGAGCGCGAGGACAGCGGACTGATGTCCTACGCGGTGCCCGGCACGTGCAACCTGATTTTCCAATTGCGCGTCGGGATCGCGCTTCGTTCAGGAGGGCACGCCGCTGCGTCACCCCAAGAGCTTGCGCCAGCCCTGGCGCGAGACATTGAAGAGGAAATCCACGCCGAAGCCATCGCGCATGCCGCGCGGGTTATCTGCGAGCCGGATTCCCGCTCCCCGTGGACCCGAGCGCACTTCGCGCTCGTGACGGGCGACATACGGACAAGCGATCGGGCTTGGCAGGAGTGCCTGCATCTGTACGGCGCGCTGATGGGTGTAGCGCGGGACGCGTGGCGCTGTGAGAGTTTCCCGCCAGGGTGCGCATTTCTCGGGTTGTCGCGCCTGCTCGAGTCCGTTTACAACGCGCGCGCCGAAGCCGGGAAGAAACGCAAAAGGAAACCGGAACGCGACAATCTTCTCGACTACCTGAATCCGGACGGGATGGAGGCGCGGCTGGCCCGGAGCTGCCGCGACCTGCTGGGCGTGAATGAGCCATGCGCGCGGATACTCCTGGATGCGGAGGAAGTCTTGCTCCGTTTCGCCATCCGCCACCAGTTGACCGCGGACGCCGGTGCCGCCGCGACGCGCGCGGAGCTGGCGCGCCTGCGCGGTGTGCTCGAAGGCGGGCGCTGAGGCGACTTGCGCCTTTTATAATGAAGT
The DNA here is from genome assembly GCA_016199545.1 of Betaproteobacteria bacterium. GTDB lineage: Bacteria > Pseudomonadota > Gammaproteobacteria > Burkholderiales > SG8-41 > DSOT01. The sequence continues at coordinate 9,277 of JACQGN010000037.1, forward strand.
GGCCGCAAGAGCCGCTGGTTCTGGTGACGTCCCAGCGCTAGACCCCGTTTCCCTACCACGCAACGAATAGCCGTGCGTTCCTCGGTGGAGGTAGAATGGCATCGTGTCCGTGCCGAACATAGGGGAACGCGATGAAATTCACCCGCATCACCGTTAATCCCAAACAAATGGACGGCGTGCCGTGCCTGCGCGGGCTGCGCATCCCGGTCGCGACCGTCGTCGGGATGATCGCCGATGGCATGACCGAGGCGGAAATTCTCAAGGCCTACCCCGATCTTGAGGCTGCGGACATCCACGAGGCATTGCAGTACGCCGCCGAAGCAGTGCGCGAGCGCGAACTGCCGCTCGTGGCGCCGTGAAATTTCTGGTCGATAACGCCTTGTCGCCAATATTCGCGGAAGGGCTGCGGCGCGTGGGACACGATGCCGCGCACGTGCGCGACTATGGCATGCAGTCAGCCGAGGACGAGGAAGTCTTTGCCCGCGCTGCCAAGGAAGGCCGCATTATCGTGTCCGCTGACACCGACTTTGGCGCCTTGCTGGCCTTGAGGAGGGAAAGCAAACCATCCGTGATCCTCTTTCGCCGTAGCGTCGACCGGCGTCCGGAAAAGCAGCTCGCACTTTTGACAGCTAACTTGTCCAGCGTCGAGACGCACCTCGATCGGGGCGCTATCGTGGTCTTTGAAGAAACTCGGATCCGCGTACGCATGCTGCCGATCGGCGAAACGTAGCTGAAGAGTTGTCCGTCGCGGATGCGGCGCGATACGCACTGCTCTCGCGGCCCACGAGGTGTGGGAAACGCGCCAAGATCAATGCGGGCGCGGCGTGCCACGGAAGGAGGTCTCGTCGTTCATTGATTTCCTCCTTCAACGTTCACGACGTGAAAAAGTTACACTGACCGCAATTAGCCCAAGGAACGCGCCAGCGAATTCCAACTGCTGCAATGCTACAATGCTAGACGTGACCCCTTTCGTCAACGCGTGTCACCTCCTAAAAGGTGCCGAACGAATGAAATTGGGCGCCATTGTCCTTCCGGTTGCTGTTACGAATCAGCAGCGCGGCGGCGACACCGAAGCCGCCGACGATCCACCAGTTGATGTCGGACTGCTCGGAAGAGGCCAACTCGCCGGCAGCGTTGAGGCGATACGGATTGAGACCCAGCACGTTGATGCTGCGCAGGCCTGCGGTGGTGAACTGGATGTCCGCGACCGGCGGCAACAGGAGCGGGTTCTGAACGGCGGAAAACTTCTCTGGAGTGGTAGAGCGGAGCATCAGGCCGAACACCGGCCGCTGCTCTTTGCGTGACCAGGCGCCGAGCGGCGCCTTGAAATAAATCAGCGCTGAAGGTTCAGCGTCTCCCCCCCCGCGACATAAGGCGAAATCAAGCTCATCGCGGCGGCGAGCACGAGCATTACCGGATTTTTCATTACGGCCTCCCTTGTCGAACGCGGCAGATTGGGCGCCGCCGCAACGCCGAACATCCAATTGTCCGAGAAGCAGCCCTATGTTACCCCTACCATCTCAAGGGACTCAAGCCGCTTGCCTCCACCCCCACCCTCGCCCTCCCCCATCAAAGGGGAGGGAATCGATTTCCCTGACGATGTGGTCGCTCATGCTTTTCACCATTCACCACTTTACTGTGCCGGGATCACCGGCAGCAGCAGGTAGGAGACCTTTTCCCCGCCGGCATGGATCGAGTTCTCGGCGCCGGCGTTGTAGTCGGCGTGAAAGTGCGTGTAGGGCGCGCTGCCCACGCCGTCGCGCGGCTGGATGTCGAGCCTCAATTGGTGGCCTCTCTTGAACACCATGCAGGTGGGCCAGATCTCGATCTGGCATTCCACCGGCTCGTTGAGCTTCAGCCACCAGCGCTCGTCGTGCGCGTGATAGGGGCGGTAGGGCAGCGATTTCGCGGGATCGAGCTTGCGGTGCGAGGCGCGGAGATAACCCTTCGTCACCGGGATCGGCTGCCCGTGCTGGCCCACTTCCCAGATGTCCTTGCCGTCCGGGCCGATGTTGCGGATCGTCACCAGGATGTCCATGTCTTCCGAAGTGCTCGACACCCAGAGATTAAGCATGAGCGGCCCGGTGATCTCGGTGTCCTCTGTGAAGGGCGGCGCCTCAAGCGCAATGCCGGTGCGGCCGCTGCCGCCATGGGTGGTGGAAAGTGACGAACCCGAGGCGACGCCCGCCTTGGTTACGCCGCTTGCGGAATAGGTGACCCTGGCTGCGGCTTTGGGCGGCGCGCCCACCAACGACCCTTCCGCCCCGCGCTCGTCGCCGGAGGGCTCGCTGCGGTCGAGCTTGAGAAACATCTTGGTCCATTTCGTGCGCGCGAGCGGCCACTCGTTCTCGAAACGAAATGGGTACGGCCGGGCGCTGCCGCCGGTGCGGACTTCGAGCTTCACCGGCGGCTCGTCCATGAGGCCGGTGTCGTTGCCCTTGAGCCAATGGTCGAACCAGCGCAACTGGTCCATGCGCCCCTCCTCCGAATGGAATGGATGAAAGTGCGTGCCGGTGTGGATGCGCAGTTTCTTGTGCTTGGAGGCGGCGTTCATGAAGCCCTCGGTATTGCCGCGCAGATGGAGCGAGGTGCCGCCCCAGTTGCCGACGCTGTAGAGGGGCATGTCGATCCTCTCCCACTGCGCGCTGCACTGGCGCCACCATTCCGAATCGAGGTTGTGGCGCAGGTACTGCCACAGCATGTCGGGCTGGAAGGAATCGGGGTTGTAGCTGCGCGGCCGGCCGAGCAGATGGTGCGCCGTGTGCGTCGCCATCCAGTTGGCGACGAATCCGATCGAGAAGATGCCGCCGTGATAGGCCTGATCGCGGTACTGGTCGGCCCGCCCCTCCCACGGCATGATCGCTTTCAACGACGGGGGACGGAGATTCGCCACCCGCCATTGCGAACTCGCGTGGTAGGAAATGCCCAGCGTCCCGATCTTGCCCGAGCACCACGGCCGCTTCGCGATCCATTCGATGGCATCGTAGAAATCGAGCGCTTCCTGGTACGAGCTGGGCTCGCACTTGCCGGGCGACTTGCCGGAGCCGCGGGAATCGACGCGCACGCAGGCGTAGCCGCGCGCGCACCACCAGAGCGGATTCACCGACTCCCAGTTCATGTACGGATTCGCTTTCTCGTCGAGGTCCGCCGGCGGTATCCACAGCTTGTCCTTCTGATAGACGCTGATGTTCGCGATCGCCGGGAAGCGCTCCGCTCCGCCGTCGGGACGAAGCACGTCGGCATAAAGGATCGCGCCGTCGCGCATCGGAATCTGCACGTCCTTCTCGACGATCAGCTTGTAGTCTTTGGGTTGAGACACGTTGGCGGACTTCGAACTCATGCCTGATTCCTCTCCTGATGGACCTGCGGGATTGTTGCGCGATGAGGTGCAGCGCGTGCGGAATGCGACTGCCAGAGGGCGAATGGTAGGAGTAAACTCGGCGTGCGGTCAATTCCCAGTTTGCACAAGCACCGCAATGGAAGCCGCCGATGGACGCCGATAATTGCAGGTGAATAGTGAACCGTGATCCGTGAACCGACAAGATCCGTTTCGCAAGACTAGCTTCGTCCGATCACCGATCACGGCTCACGCATTTCCAGTCCTGATCTTGTTTGCGTTTATCGGCGGCCAAATTGCATCTGTAGAATATATGCTCTTTCCTCTGCCATGACTCTGCGCATCGGCATCGACCTCGGCGGCACCAAGACCGAGATCATCGCGCTCGATGCGCGCGGCGCCGTGCTCGACCGCCGGCGCGAACCCACGCCCTCCGGTAACTACGCGGCAGCCCTGGCGCTGATCGCCCGCATGGTGAAACGGGCCGAAGTCCAAGTGGGAGAACGCGCTACCGTTGGCGTCGGCACTCCGGGTTCGCTGTCACCCGCCACGGGCTTGTTGCGCAATTCCAACTCCACCGCTTTCAACGGCAAGCCGCTCAAACAGGACCTGGAGCGCGCGCTCGGCCGCGAGGTGCGCGTCGCGAACGACGCCAACTGTTTCGCGCTCTCCGAGGCGCGCGACGGCGCGGCGCGCGGCGCGGCGGTCGTATTCGGCGTCATCCTCGGCACCGGCGTCGGCGGCGGCATCGTGATCGATGGACACGTCCTGGAAGGGATCAATGCCATCGGCGGCGAGTGGGGCCACAACCCGTTGCCCTGGCCCGAGGACAGCGAACGCCCGGGGCCTGCCTGCTTTTGCGGCAAGCGCGGCTGCATCGAGACATTTCTGTCCGGGCCCGGCCTCGCGCGCGATTACGCGGCTCAAGGCGGGGAGACGTTCACCTCCGAAGAGGTCGTCCGGCGCGCCGCAACACAGAATCCGGCAGCACAGGGGAGCCTCGCGCGCTACGAAGCGCGGCTTGCCCGCGCGCTCGCGACGGTGATCAACGTGGTCGACCCCGATGTGATCGTGCTGGGCGGCGGGCTCTCCAACATCGAGCAGCTCTACGCCAACGTGCCGCGCCTCTGGGAGAGATGGATTTTTTCAGATGTGGTACGCACGAAACTCGTGCGAAACCTACACGGCGACTCCAGCGGCGTGCGCGGCGCCGCGTGGCTCTAACCTTTTTGGAGAAGCCCGGCCTACCGGTCCTGCGCCGGCGTGTGTCCCAGTCCGCCGAGGTCTCCGGCGTGAAACACCAGCGGCTAGCAGCCTGTCGGACTTAACACTTCGACAGGCTGCTAGTGACGGCGATTTGCCGTGAAAACATACAAAACAGTAAAATGATTTTGTCTGTTTTTTCCTGAACGACATCGAGGACGCGGAATCGACTCTGCGGGGCGCGCGCGAGACCCCGCGTGGGCGAACACCTCGCCGACAGGGCCGAGAACGTTCCGAGCAGCATGATCTTTCTCGCCTCCCTCATCAGCGACACGAAAACGATCAAGCTCGCGACCGGTACTTCCAACCTGTCGCAGACGCATCCGGTGCTGATCGCCTCTCACGCCGCGCTGCTCGACCACCTCGCGAAGGGACGGTTCATTTTCGGCATGTCGGCACCGTGCTTGCGCCGTATTCCAAGGGCGTGATCAAGATGGGAGAGCGCGATTTCCATCCGCTGTCGGCCAATTTCCTGCTGTCGAAATGGCTGCGGAGCCACTGGCAGAACTATTGCGAAGGAAAGCGCAAGGCAGGCGAGACCGCGAATCCCGACGACTGGCGCATCGCGCGCACCATTTTCGTTGCCGACGATGACAAGGTTGCGCGGCGCTATGGGCGCGATGACGCGATGAGCCCCTATCGCTACTACTGGCGGATGCTGCTCTACAAGAACCTGAAAGCGGGGCGCCAGATCGTGTTCAAGGTCGATCCGTCGCAGCCCGACTCCGAGCTCACCGAGGACTACCTGCTGGACAACCTGGTGATTTACGGCACGCCGGACAAGGTCGCGGAGGAGATCCTCAAGCTGCGCGAGGAGGCCGGAGACTTCGGAGAGATCGTCTATGCCGGCATGGACTGGGTGGATCCGGCGCTCGCCAAGCGCTCAATGAAACTGATGGCGACCGAAGTCATGCCGCGCGTCAACCGGGCGATCGGCAGCAAGCAGGACCGGCCGCGCGTCGTAGCCACCGCGGGGTCGTAATCGGATGCTCTGCCGGATTCCATCGGGCAGTTCGTGGGTTGGGGTGAACGGCGTGAACCCCAACAATCGACGTTCGTTGTTTGTAAGCGGACGTGCCCTGCCGCTGCACGATTGGCATGCGCGCGGACTGAACTTGAATTCACACCACCCCGCCTCGTGTCGGAGGCACCCCCTCCTCCGACGAGGGGGGGAGTGTGCAAGGAGATACTCGCGTACATATCGAATGGAAAACAATTGATGGCCCTCTCGCCTGACCCCGCAGGAACCGAACCCCCGCGATGCCGCGGACCGCATCCTCAGCCGAGACGGCCGGCGTTCCTGCTGCCGCCCGGTGCGGCCGACTGCCACGCCCATGTTTTCGGCGCGAGGCAGCGCTACGGCTACGCCGCCGACCGCCTCTACACGCCGCCGCCGGTGTTTGCGCAGGACTACATCGCCATGCTCGATGCGCTGGGTCTGGAGCGTGCGGTCGTGGTGCAATCGGGCGTGCACGGCACCAACAACAGCGTGATCGTGGACGCCATCGCGCAGTCCCGCGGCCGCCTGCGCGGCATTGCGCTGATCAGAGAAGACATTGCCGACACCGAACTCGACTGGCTCGCCGCGGCAGGCATTCGCGGCTTTCGCGCAAATCTCGTGGCGCGGACCGGCGTGCAGTACGAAGCAGCGAAGCGGCTTGCCGCGCGCGTGAAGCGGCTCGGCTGGCACGTGCAGTTTCTCCTCGATATTGAAAGCTTCCCGCGGCTCGACGAGGTGCTCGAGGATTTTCCGGTCGAGGTGGTGATCGATCACATGGGCCGTCCCGACACCCGCGGCACGGTGGACGCGCCGGGATTCCAGTCGCTCATTCGACTGCTGCGCAGCGGACGCGGCTGGTCAAAGCTGTCCGCGCCTTACCGCACCTCGACGCAGCCGTTCCCCTATTCCGACATTACGCCGTTCGCGCGCGCGCTCGTTGCGGCGGCCCCGGAGCGCCTGGTCTGGGGCTCGGACTGGCCGCACGTGATGCTCGAGGGCCCGATGCCGAACGACGGCGATCTGTGCAGCCAGCTCGCGGTGTGGGCCCCCGACCCGGAAATTCGCAACGAGATTTTGGTGGACAACCCGCAGCGCCTGTACGGATTCTAGTGTCATAAGTCCGTTTCAGAACTTTTTCTCGTCCCCGGCGTATGGCAATGTCCAGAGTAGGTTGGGGTAAACGAGGTGAACCCCAACAATCGACGTTCGTTCCGCGTTGGGCATCACTGCGTTCAGCCCAACCTACCTCTGCTACGAATTTACGACTCGGCACACTAGAAGTCGGCCGAAGCCAGGTGCGGCGAAGACTCCAGCGTTACCGCAAGTTGCCGGTGTGCCCGAGTGAATAGCGGCCCGGCTGCGGCCAGACGAGAAGCCCGTGGGGCTCGGTGCCGACCTTGACCTTTTTGACCGAGCCGTTCGTCGTATCGATCGCGTAGACCACGTCGTCGAAACGGCTTGACAGCCACAGCGTCCTGCCGTCGGCGCTGACGTTGCCCATGTCGGGGCTGCCGCCGCCGGGAATAGTCCAGGTCGCCACGACTTTGCGCGTCGCAATGTCGATCACCGCAACGCTGCCCTTGCCTCCAGGCGCCCCGTAGACCTGGTGCGTGCCGCGGTTCGCAACATAGAACCTGGTCGCATCGCGGCTCGGGTAGAGCGAGTGCGTGCCGATGCCGGTCCTGATATATCCGACTTCGGCAAAGCGCTCGCCATCGATCACGAATACGCCGCCCGCATGCATGTCGGCAACATAGAACAGCTTGCCATCCGGGGAGATGCGGATGTCCTGCGGCATGCCACCCTTGGAGAGCTTGAGATAACCCAGCACCCTGCGCTCGACGAAATCGATCTTCGCGAGCCGCCCCCCGAATTCGCAGGTGAAGATCGCGTAGCGGCCGTCGATGGAGAAGTCGGCGTGGTTGATCCCGGGGCAGTCCGGCACCGGAAGCGAGTTCTGCAACGCCATCGTTTGCGGGTCGCGGAAATCAAGCCGCTTGCGCGCCTCGGCGACGATGATCGCCGAGCGCCCGTCCGGGGTGAAATACATGTTGTAGGGATTGTCCACGTCGATCGGCTTGCCGGGCTTGCCGGTGATGGGATCGATCGGCGTCAACGTGCCGTCGAAGCGCTTCTCGGCGTTGTTCGTCACCCACAGAGTCTTCAAGTCCCACGACGGCACCACGTGCTGCGGATGCACACCGACCTTGAAGCGGTCCACAACTTTCATGGTCTCTGGATCGATCACCGTCACGTCGTTCGAGCGACGGTTCGGCACGTAGATCCGTTGCAGCGCTTTGGCCACGTCGGGCCGGATCCTGCCGGCGGCGGTCTCGCTGTAGAGGTTCGCAGGATCGACCACCGGCGGCATGCCCGGCACGGTCTCGATCGCGCCTCGCCCCTGCTGCGCGACCGCGAATCCGGTCAAGGCAAGCAGCACGCACACGCAGGCGGCTCCCCCGCTGAGAATCGCGTCCAAACTCGGAAAGTATGTGGTGCGGGTCATTGGCGTTGTCCCGTTACGAGAAAATAGATCGAGCGTTTACGCCTGGCACCTGGATCGCCCGTAGCACTGGTCGCATAGCTGCAGGCCGGTAATGAGCGGCACCTTGATGCACGGGCGCTATCGCAGGTTGCCGGTGTGGCCGAGTGAATAGCGGCCGGGCTGCGGCCAGACTGTCAGGCCGTGCGGCTCTGCGCCGACTTCGACCTTTCCCGTCACCGCACCGGTCGCGGTATCGAAGGCATAGATCAGGTCGTCGAAGCGGCCCGAGAGCCACAGCGTCCTGCCGTCGGCGCTGATGTTACCCATGTCGGGGCTGCCGCCGCCGGGTATGGTCCAAGTCGCCACTACCTTGCGCGCCGCGAAATCGATCACCGACACGCTGCCCTTGCCGCCCGGCGCCGCGAACACTTTGTTCGAGCCCCGGTTCGCGACGTAAAGTTTCGTCCCGTCGCGGCTGGGGTAAAGCCCGTGCGCGCCCACGCCCGTCGCGATGAAGCCGACTTCCGCGAAGCGCTCCCCGTCGATCACGAACACGCCGCCCGCGCGCATGTCCGCAACGTAGAAGAGCCTGCCATCGGGCGAAATGCGGACATCCTGCGGCATGCCTCCCCTGGAGAGCTTGAGATAGCTCAGCACCTTGCGCTCGACGAAATCGATCTTCGCGAGCCGGCCCCCGAACTCGCAGGTGAAGATCGCGTAGCGGCCGTCGATCGAGAAATCGGCGTGGTTGATCCCCGCGCACTCCGGCACCGAAAGCGAACTCTGCATCTTCATGGTGTGCGGGTCGCGGAAATCGAGCCGCTTGCGCGCTTCGGCGACGATGATCGCCGAGCGCCCGTCGGGGGTGAAATACATGTTATAGGGGTCGTCCACCTCGATCGACTTGCCCGGCTTGCCGGTCATGGGGTCGATCGGCGTCAGGCTGCCGTCGGTGCGCCGCTCGGCGTTGTTCGTCACCCACAATGTCTTCAGATCCCACGACGGCACCACGTGCTGGGGATTGAATCCCACCGCAAAGCGGTCCACCACCTTCATGGTCTCGGGGTCGATCACCGAAATGTCGTTCGAGCGGCGGTTCGGCACATACACCCGTTGCAGCGCTCGCGCCACGTCGGGGCGCACTTTGCCGGCGGCCGTCTCGCTGTAGAGGTTCGCGGGATTGACCACCGGCGGCATTCCCGCCACCGTCCGGATCGCGCCGGCTGTCTCCTGCGCGCTTGCAAATCCGATCAAGGTGAGCAGCACGCATGCGTACGCGGCGCCCATGCTGAGCACCAGGTCCACACTCGGAACGTATCTAACACGCGTCATTCGCTTCTTCCTGTCCGGATAATCCTGCAAAGTGCAATTATTGACTATTACGTAACCGGGTGACAGTCAAGACCGTGTCGCATCGCGCAACCACCCCGTCCGTTTCGCGGCCACCCCTCCTTGAAAAGGAGGGGAAAGTGACAGACATGGCGTCGCGCTTTTTTCGCTCTCCCCTCCTCTCACGAGGAGGGGTGCCGCCACAGGAGGCGGGGTGGTGTGGTCGATTGTCACGCGGGTCGGCAATGCTCAATAAACCACAGGGTTCACAGTGAAATTGTCGGATAGCGGCTCAAGGCGAGTTGCGCGCGGCCGCGGCGCACGGTGAGCGCTGCGCGCCCGCCGACGGGGAGCGTGAGCTTGCGCGCGACATGGCCGAACGGCAGGCCGGTGACGACCGGCGCGGTGCTCGCCTTGCGCAGGAACTTCACCACCGAGGCGAGGCTGTAGCCGTTGTCGTTCGGCATCGGCGGCACGGGATCGAACGCGCCCAGCACGATCGCGCGCTGCCGCTCGAGAATGCCGGCCTGCGCGAGCTGCACCAGCATGCGCTCGATCCTGTACGCCGGCTCGTTCACGTCCTCGAGGAACAGGATGCCGCCGCGCACGCGCGGCAGGAACGGCGTGCCGATGAGTGCGCACACGAGAGCAAGATTGCCGCCCCACAGCCGCCCCTCGGCCGCGCACGCCGGCCCTTCGGCATCGAACCTGACCGCGTAACGGCGGTTCTGCAACACTCCGAAGAAATGTTCGACGGTGAATGCGTCCGGCGTCCTCGCGCCGAAATCGCCGGCCGACGGCCCGGCAAAGCTCACCCCGCCGTGCGCCAGATATGCGAGGTGAAAGGCTGTGAAATCGCTGTAGCCGACGATGACCGGTGCGCGCGCCGCGATCGCAGCGTAATCCAGCCGTCCCAGGAGGCGCGTGGTGCCATAGCCGCCGCGCGCGGCGAGGACCACGTCGAGCGCCGGATCGACGGCGAAATGCTGCAGATCCGCAAGCCGCACATCATCCGCGCCGGCGAACCGTTCCTCGCGCGCGAAGACGCTTTCACCGGCTTGCACCCGCCAGCCGCGCGCGCCGAAGAAAGCTGCGGCGCGGTCGATGACCTTCGGGTCCGGCAGAAAGCCGGACGGCGCGACGATCCCGATGCGCCGCGCGTTCGCGCTCATTTGCCGTCCATGCCGCCGAAGATCTCCGCTGCCTCGAGGACTAAAGTGCAACCGTGTCGCAAGGTCCTGTGCCACTGCATGCGATTCTACCAGCACATGAACGAAGCGAAGCGGGCGGGTATCATAGGTCAACGGAATACGACATGAGAGAACCGAAGAAACTCGCGGCCGGCGCGATAGTCGCGCGGCACGCCGGCGGCGACTGGCTGCTGCTGGTGCTGCGCGCCTATCGCAACTGGGACTTTCCGAAAGGCGTGGTGGAAGCAGGCGAAGAACCGTTTGCCGCCGCGCTGCGCGAGGTCGGGGAGGAAACCGGCCTCACCGACCTTGAGTTTCCATTGGGCGAAGAGCACTGCGACACCCTGCCGTACGCCGGCGGGAAGATCGCGCGCTACTATCTCGCCGAAACCACGGAAGAGAATGTGAGATTGCCGATTTCGGCAGAACTCGGCCGCCCGGAGCACCACGAGTGGCGCTGGGTGAGCTTCGAGGAGGCGGAAGACCTGCTCCCGCCGCGACTCGCCATCGTGCTCGACTGGGTCCGCCGGATTCTGCCGTCCGGGGAATCATAACCGCGCGCGGTTTGCGCACAACCCTCCTTCCCCCTTGACGGGGGAAGGGCGCGCTGGAGCGAGGAGCAGGGGCCCCGGCTCCTGGGGATGCGACCGCGTAGGTGCGCACATTGCCCGCAGTTACGGTTCGCGCGCCATTGCCCGCTCCCGGGTCGCACCTCCCCGAATACTGGGCAGGCACTGCTCCGCCGTCCGCGGGCAGGATGGGGGTGTTACGCCGCCGCCCGTTCCTTGAGCACGTCGTCCGCGATCTTGCGGAACTCGCCCTCGGTCAGCAGCCGCTTGTTCTTCAGCGAGAAGGCCTTGACGTTGGCCGTCATTTTCAGCGCTTCCTCGTCGCTCGCTTCGATTCCCATTTCCGCGAGCCAGGCCTTGACCGAATCGATGCCGCTGCCCTTGCCCATGACCACCTCGGCGGGCGGTTGTCCGACGAATTGCGAGCGCACGGGGAAGAGTTCAGTCGCGTTTTCCTCGCCGCAGTTCTTGTACCAGCTCGCGATGATCCCGGACTCGATCT
>JACQGN010000067.1 GCA_016199545.1 Betaproteobacteria bacterium
CCAGAGACCAAATCTTACAACTGCCACTCTTGCAGTAATTTTAGTACGATATGAATGCGTCGATCACAACGATCAAAGCCAGCTACCAGCCACGGGTCGGACCACGCTATGTCTCGGTAGGTTCTGGTTTTTTCTCCCAGCGGATGGTGTTCTCCGGCCATAGCAGCCTGTCGGACTTAACAGTCCAACCGTCTGCTATAAGCAAAACCGGCTGACAATTCGGAAGAATTCCGGACGACGCGGGGTATTTGATGGCTAGCCTCGCGCCCCGCTATACTGGGCGCCGTAGCCAGTCACGGAGTAACCAGTCATGTCGCAAGAAGAAGCGCCGCGCCTCAGCCATGTCGGGCTCTATGTCACCGACGTGCCGAAGATGACAGATTTCTACACTAAGGTTCTCGGCTTCGTCGTCAGCGACAGGGCTGAGGACGGCCGGGTCACGTTTTTGAGCCGCAACCCCAGCGACCACCACCAGGTCGTGCTGGTGCGCGGCCGCACCACCGATCTTGCCATGCCGATGGTGCAACAGGTCTCGTTCAACGTCGGCACCCTCGCCAACGTCCAGCGCGCCTTCCGCAAGGTGCGCGAGGTCGGCTGCAAGGTCATCGATCCGCGCTGTCACGGCAATGCCTGGTCGGTCTATTTCAGCGATCCCGAAGGCAACCGCATCGAGATGTTCTGCGATACGCCGTGGTACGTGCCGCAACCGCTCGGGTTCGCGATCGACCTCGACAAATCCGAGGACGAACTCTACCGCGAGACCGAAGCGATCTGCCGTGCCAAGCCGGGCTTCAAGCCGATGGAGGAGTGGCGCGCCGAGATCAGCCGGAGGATCGCGGCACAGCTCGAAGCGTAAAAATGCGAAGACGGCCCGAATGCGCCGATCAATTTCACGCGCCGGCTCCGCACCGGCGCGCAACCCACATAGGAGGACACGCGATGACCCAACTCAAAGGCTATCACGCCCACGTCTATTACGATGCCGCTACAAGACCGATCGCCGAACGGCTGCGCGACACGATCATCGGCAAGTTCGCTGTCGAGCCCGGTGCCTTCAGCGATGAGCCGCGAGGCCCGCACCCCATCTCGCAGTTCAACGTGATCTTCGAGACCCCGGAGTTCCAGAACATCGTGCCCTGGCTGATGTTTAACCGCGAAGGCCTCGACGTGCTCGTCCATCCGCTCACCGAAAGCAACTACGACGACCATAGCAAGCTCGCACTGTGGCTCGGCACGCCGGTGCCGTTAAGGCTGGATCGCCTGAGCGGGAGATTGCCCGAGAGCTTGCTGCCGACCGCCCAGCGGGCGTGAGAGTGCCTAACATAATGAACCACGCGGGTCATTATGTTAGGCACTCTAAGTCTTGACCCCGAAGGCACGAGTTGCTGCTGGTGCAGGGCGACGGTCTCGTACTCGCCCGGCGAGGTGATCTCCAGGAGTTCGAGGTCATCGGAACAGTCCAACTCGTTGTGAACGATGCCTGGCGGTTAGCATGCCGTCAGAGAAAAGACCTGATGCGTTTTGTGGAAGATCATGATGTCAAATTTATCTGTTCCTTACGTTTCTGCTCGCGGCGCCGAGATCCCCACGATCGGTTTTGGCACGTCGCAACTCGGCGCCTGCGGCGAAATCGTCGCCAACGCGCTCAAAGTCGGTTACCGCCACATCGACACTGCGTGGAAGTACGGGTCGGAGAAGGGCGTGGGCGAGGGCATCCGCGCATCCGGCGTGCCGCGCAAGGATATCTTTCTCGCCACCAAGGTTTCGCACGAGTATCTTCGCGCCGCCGACTTCGCGCGCTCCGTGGATGAAAGCCTGCGGAATCTGCAGGTGGACTACGTGGATCTCCTTCACGTGCATTGGCCGACCATAGACAACATCCCGCTCGTGGAAACGATGGGCGCGCTGGCGAAAGCCAAGCGTGACGGCCTTGCGCGCCACGTCGGCGTGGCGAACTTCAATATCGCGCTGGTGAAGGAAGCGATGCGGCTTTGTCCCGAACCACTGGTTACCCTGCAGGCCGAGTATCACCCGTATCTCGATCAGTCCCAAGTCCTGGCATTCTGCCGCCAGGCCGGCCTGATTTTCACCGCCTACTGTCCGCTCGGGCGCGGGCGGCTTTTCAAGGACCCGGTCATCAGCGAAATCGCGCGCAGCAAGGGAAAATCCATTGCCCAAGTCGCGCTGCGCTGGCAGGTGCAACAGGGAAACATCGCGCCCATTCCGCGCTCTTCCAACCCCGTGCATATGGCCGAAAGCCTGGACGTCTTCAACTTTTCTCTGACGGACGACGAGATGAGGCGCATTCACGCGCTCGCGCGACCGGACGGCCGCATCGCGAATCCCAAAGGGCGCGCGCCGCCGTGGGACTGAGGTGGAGTGCAGCGTGCAGAGTGGGGAGTACAGAGCGCCGGGGGATGAGGGGTGGGTGATGATCCGGAAATTTGTGAATTCATTCGAGGCAAAAAGATGAAAGCTCATAGGATTTCCTGCCGGACGCTTGTTGCGGCGTCCGTTGGTGCTATCGGTGCGTGCGTGGCGCCCGATGTCGCCGCGCAGGCTGCTTACCCGTCGAAGAATATCCAGATGATCGTTCCGTACACGGCAGGTGGCTCCATCGATCTCTTTTCACGCGCCATCGCGCAACGGCTCGGAGAAGCCTGGGGTCGCAATGTCGTCGTGGACAATCGGCCCGGCGCAAGCGGCATGATCGGCACCGAAATCGTCACCAAGGCCGAGCCGGATGGCCACATGCTGCTGGGGCACACCTCGTCCTATCCCGCGACCGCTGCGGTGCGGGCGAAACTTCCGTTCGATCCGGCGCGGGCCATCGTGCCTGTCGCGATGCTCGCGAAGGCGCCCATGCTGCTCGCGGTTCATCCCTCGGTACCCGCAAAGTCGATCAGGGAACTCGTGGACCTCGCGAAGAAGAATCCCGGCAAGCTCAACTATGGTTCATCGGGGGCCGGCGGCAACAACCACTTCTCGGGATCGCTCTTCGCGGCAGCGGCGGGTGTGAAGATGGTGCACGTTCCGTACAAGGGAATCTCCATGGCGACGACCGCGCTTGCCTCGGGAGAGGTCGAGATCGTGATCGCGAGCTCGGCCGCCCTCATGCCGCAGGTGAAAGCCGGCCGCTTGCGGGCGCTCGGCGCGACCAGTCTTCAACCCTCGCCGTTGCTGCCGGGCCTGCCGGCGATCGCGCAGTCGGGGGTTCCCGGGTACAGCTATGAACTGTGGTGGGGCATGTTCGCGCCTGCGCGACTGCCCGCGGACAGGCTTGCCACCATCAATGCCGCGGTCAACAAGATTCTCGCCAGCGACGGCATGAAGAAGTTCCTGTCGAACGAGGGCGCGGAGCCGTGGCCCCTCACGCCGGCGCAGCTCGACGGCCTGCTCGTCCGCGAGATCGACCGCTACAAGAAAGCCGCGCAGGTGGCGGGCATCCCGCCGCAGTGAGGACCGTGAGACCGAAAGAGCGGGAGAGCGTGAGGGCGTAAGAGCGTCAGAACGGGCGATCGAGGAAGCGGAAACCCGGGAAAGATTCCCCCTCGCGCTCTCTCGCTCTTACGCCCTCCCGGTCCTTCGATCTCCCGATCTTGCGCGCTATAGCCGCCGCTTGATGCATGTCAATTTTCAGCGGGCGGCCGGGTGTTATCGTGCGTTGCCATGGGCGCGGGAAATGCGGCTGCGACGCCGTTCGCATATGCATCGCGGCACCACGGCATCACGACAGTAACGCTCGTCGTTCTCTGCCAGGTTTTCCATGGCCTTACGTTCGGCGGCATCGCGCTGTTCCTGCCGCTGATCCGCGAAGACCTGCAGATGAGCTTCGCGCAGGGCGGGATGCTCTCCACGGCCGCAACGCTGAGCTACGCCCTCGGGCAGATTCCGTCGGGGTTCCTTTCCGACCGCTTGGGACCGAACGTCGTGCTGTCTCTCGCCGGCCCGCTGCTCGCTCAGGCCATGGGCTGGCGCTCCACCTTCATCGCATTCGCGATCCTCGGCATCGCCGGCGCACTGGTGTACCGCGCGCTCGCCCACGAGAAGTCCCTGAGGGGCTCGAGCCCGGCGGCTGGCGTGCGCGATGCCCTGCGTTTTTTCAGGCATCGCATTCTTTGGGTCTGCAGTGCCCTGCAATTCGTGCGCTTCAGCGTCGTCACCGCCTTCAACTTCTGGCTGCCGTCGCTGCTGGTCGCGGACCGTGCATTCTCGTTGCCGGCCGCGGGACTCGTGACAGCGATGAGCGCGGTACTCACGGTTTCATCGAACGCGGCAGGCGGCTACGTGTCCGACCGCCTGCGGAATCCGCCGCTGGTGATCGGCGGGTCGCTGGCGGTTCTCGCCTGCACCACCACGCTGCTGGTGTGGTGGACTCCATCCCAGCGCTGTTGCTGGTCATCGCCGTGAACGCGGTGTTTCTTCAACTCTACTTTGGCCCGCTGTTCTTCGTTCCGGTGGAGGTGCTGGGCCAACGCACGGCGGGCATTGCCATCGGCTTCAGCAATCTGTTCGCCAACACGGGTGGGCTCCTCACCGCCTATACGCTCGGAGTCGTGAAGGATAAAGCTGGCAGCTTCTCCTGGGGATTTATCGGCATCAGCGCGCTGTGCGTGCTCGGGGTGGCACTGAGCTTCCTTCTCGCACGCATGAGAACGCGCGCGCTTGCCGCCGTCAGACAGTCGCCACCGGGGTAACCGGCGAGCCCGCAGCGCCGGGCATGCCAAGCGGCGGCGCTCCGGGGAACGAGAGCGGGGTGGGCGCTCCCGCCTGTGGCGATTACTGCACCTTGATGCCCGCGGTCGCCGCCACGTCGCGCCATTTCTTCAAGTCTTCGCGGATCATCTTGCGCATTTCGGCGGGCGTCATGGTGAGCGGTTCAGCGGCATCGGTGAGAAGCCGCTTCTTGGTCTCAGGCTCCTGGAGCACGGCGTTGATCTCCTTTCGGAGCCTGACGCTTACCGGCCCGGGTACGCCGCTGGGCGCGGCGAAACCCCACCAGGCGTACATCTCATAGCCGGGGAAACCGGATTCGATGACGGTCGGAATGTCTGGAGCCGCCGGATTGCGTTTCGTCGCGCCGATGGCGATCACCTTGAGCTTGCCGCTGCGCACGTGCGGCAACACCTGCGTGAGCGAGCTGAACATTACCGGAATCTGCCCCCCCATCACGTCGGTCATCGCGGGGCCGCCACCCTTGTATGGCACCATCACGATATCGATTTTGGCGACCTTCTTGAACAGCTCCCCGCCGAAATGATTGAATCCCCCGATACCGGTCGCGGCGTAGAAGATGGATGCCGGTTTCGCCCGCGCGCGGGCAACGAGCTCCTTGACCGTCGTTACGCCCCATCCCGGGTAGACCACGATCGAGTTCGGCGCGGAGCCGACGGTCGCCACTGGATCGAACGATTTTTCCACGTCGTAGGGCAGAGGCCGGACGGCGGAATTCATCACGAACGAGATGGAGATCATGAGCAGGGTATAGCCGTCCGGGGCGGACTGCGCAGCGATGTCGGTGCCAATGATGCCGTTTGCACCCGCCCTGTTGTCGATCACGATCTGCTGGCCGAGCCGCTCGGTGAGCTTGATTCCGATATAGCGGCCCAGTACGTCGTTGCTGCCTCCCGGCGGGAAGGGAACGATCAGGCGGATCGGCTTGTCCGGAAAGGCGGCGGCTTGCGCCTGCCCGGAGAAATCCGCCAAGGGTAATGAACCGGCGAACAGGCTGAGTGCAACGACGAACGACCAACGATGCAATTTCATGCTGAGCTCCTCCTCGTTGTTGCCGCGGGTCAGCGGCGATCTGGCTATCGAACTTTGATGGGCGCCACTGTTATTTGGTTCATATTATGGTCGTAATCCTAGCGGGTGGCGCCAAAAAAGCAAGGGCCACGGTGAAACGATAGTAATGCGCTGGCGATGCCGGGCAATCATGTTCCGGAAGTTTATCCGCGGGCGGCATCTACGCCGGCACCACGATGCCTTCCTGCTCGCAGGTATTGGCGACGTCGCTCACGGTGGCGCGCCGCATATCGCGGACCGATCTGAGGTCGTCGTAGTCGGTGCCGCGGTGCATGGTGCAGCGGTTATCCCACATCACGAGGTCGCGCACGCGCCAGCGATGGGTGTAGACGAACTGGCGCTGCGTGACATGCGCAATCAGCCGATCGATGAGCGCGCGTCCTTCCGCCTCCGGCATGCCGAGGATGCGCCCGGCGTGAGAGGCGAGGTAGAGCGACCTGCGGCCGTTCTGCGGGATGGTGCGCACCACGGCCTGCGGCACGGGGGGGAGCCGCTGCGCTTCGTTCTCGCTGAACTCCGTGAAGCCGCTGCGCTGGCGCGAGGTGGCGATGCAATGCTCGGCGGCGAGGCCTTCCAGCTTCTGCTTCATTTCCGCCGGCAGCGTGTCGTAGGCCGCGCGCTGGTCGGCGAACTCGGTGTGCCCGCCGAGCGGCGCGATGGTGGTCGCGTAGAGCAGCGAGCACAGTCCCGGCCGGAAGCGGAAGGAGCTGTCGGTGTGCCAGAGCTTGTTGCCGGCCTTGTACATCCGCTGGCGACTGTCCCCGGCCCAGATTTGGCCCTTCGCATCGAGATTTGAGATATCGGCGAACGAGTTGGCGAGCCGGGGTGATACGCGCTCGTGGTCAAGCACGCGCTCGGTCTCGATCGGCCCGAATGCCGCAGCGAAGTCGAGGTGCTGCTGGGGCGTGAGATGCTGGTCGGGGAAGATCAGCACGGCATACTTCCAGAACGCGTCCTTGATCGCGGCGAGATCGGCTTCCGAGAGCCGGGAGAGATCGACATCGCCGACCTCGGCTACAAAGTGCGGCGTGACGGGACAGATGGTGATGCTCATGGCGTACCTCCTCGACAAGTCAACCTATTATCCGCGCATCTACGTCCAAGCGCGACGCCCGAACGCCTTCTGCTTTCCTCCTTCCGACTTCATCCTTCAGCGGCGAGCGGTACCGCCACGGCTTTCTCACGCGCGGCACTTCTGGAAAATCGTCCGGCGGTCGCGCGGGCACGGGCGTGACGGGAACCGCCCGGGAAATGCTGACGCTCGTGTGCGGGTTAGCCTTAAGCCGCGGTCTTCCTCCTCAAGCGCGTCTGCTCTTCAACGTCCTTTCGCTCGCTCCCGTTGATCTGGATCCGGTCGTTGATCCGCCTGCCGAATCGCGGTGCCGCGGACTCGCGGTTCGCGCGTTTGGTCCAGAACGGATCCGGAGCGCAAACCAGGACAAAGGCAAGCCTGCACGGAAGACAGCGGTGCGCCACTGCGAGGCGCCGTATACCGCCCCCGCAACTCGCGGGCGAGTCCCCCTTTCAGCCGGCGTGACCCTGCCTTCCCCGGGCGAGGCGCCGGCCACTGGATTGGCGGCTCGCGCGAAAGCTGCCTGGGCGCGCCTGATCCGCAAGGTCTACGAGGCCGATCCGCTGGGGTGCCCCAAGTGCAAGGGGCCGATGCGGGTCATTGCGCTGATTGAGGATCCGGGAGTCATCCGGCGCATCCTCGAACACTTGGGGCTGTGGGCACCGCTTCCCACCGAGCGAAGTCCGCCCGTCGATCCCGTGAGTTGGCCCCGGCATGCCAACTTGCCACTGACCTACCACCCGGTTCCCGACATCGCCTGAATTGCCGTACGGAAAAGGCCCCTCGGAGAAGGCCCCTTCGAGACAGCCAGGGGGTGGGAAAGCGCTTGTCTTGCTCTGGTGCGTGGGGTAGATTGCCCAGCAATTTACCGCTGATGTCAGCTTGGATCGCGGTTTTCTCAATGGTGAGGAAGCCGGCATGAGCATAAGACTGATTATGCGCATTCGGCGAGTGCTTTCGTACTGGCTCCCGGCGCGCGGGCTCGGCGCGGGGAAATCGCGGGCGGATTGATTTTCTTATCGCTTAGCATCTATCGTTTGGGAGGAGGAATATGAACCGAAAATATCTGAGTTATGCATGCGCGTGCCTGATGCTCGCGAGCATCGACGCTCGCGCGGCGGAACCCGCGAAGACGCAGTTTCAGCGCCCGCTGCACATCATCGTGCCGTTTGCGCCCGGCGGAGGGCAGGATACCACCGCCCGGCTGCTTGCACCGGGGATTACGGAGATCATCGGCCAGCAGGTGATCGTCGATAACCGCCCTGGCGCCGCGGGGATCATTGCGGCGGAGACGCTGCTCAAAGCGCCTGCCGACGGTCACACCGTGTATCTCGCGAGCACGAGCTTCGTGGTGGCGCCGAGCCTGCGCAAATCGCTCCCGTTCGATACGCTCAAGGACTTCGCGCCCATCACCCGGGTGTCCAACTCGCCAGGCACGCTGGTCGTGCACGCTTCGCTCCCGGTGCGCACGGTGCGCGACCTCGTTCGGCTCGCCAAGCGCAAGCCCGGTCAGATCACGTTCGGCTCCGCAGGCGTCGCGTCCAATTCGCACCTCTCGGGCGAGCTCTTCAAGGTGCTGGCCGGCGTCGACATCATCCACGTGCCGTACAAGGGCAGCGCGCTCGCGTCCAACGCGCTCGTGAGCGGAGAGATCGTGATGGGATTTTCGAATGCCCTGGCGACGATGCCGCACGTGAAAGCCGGCAGGCTGAAAGTGCTCGGCGTCACGACCGCGAAGCGCTCGCCGCTGCTGCCGGAGGTGCCGACGATCGCGGAAGCCGGCGTGCCGGGCTTCGAGAACATGATCTGGAGCGGGGTGGTCGCGAGCAGCGCCACGCCCAAAGCGGCTCTTTCCGCGCTTCACGATGCGTTCTCACGCGTAATCCAGGCGCTGGAGTTTCGGGAACGCCTCGCGCGCGGCGGCGCCGAGCCGTTCGTCGGCGACACGCCCGCCGAGTACGGCGCTTTCATCAGAGCCGAGATCGAGAAATGGGGAAAGGTCGTGCGGCAGGCGGGCATCAAAGCCCAATAGAACAGCAATGGATCTCGCACTGAAGAACCGCAAAGCCATCATCTCCGGCGCCAACCGCGGCATCGGTAAGTCGATCGCACTCGCCTACGCGGCCGAAGGCGTCCACCTCGCGCTGCTCGGCCGAAACCGGGAAGCCTGCAGCGAGCTCGCGCAGGAGATCGCAAAGGCGCATCCGCAGATCAAGTGCGTCGCCGTGCACGTCGAGCTCGAAGAGCCGCCGACGATCAAGCGGGCAGTGGAAGAATCGGTGCACGCGCTCGGCGGTCTCGACATCCTCGTCAACTGCGCCGGCGGCGCTTACCGCGGCAAGCTCACCGAAATCCCCGAGGACGCGTGGGAGCGCTACTTCAAGGTGAAACCGCTGGGCCTGATACGCATGACGCGGGAAGCGGTGCCGTACCTCAGGAAGTCCGACCAGCCGCGCGTCATCAACATTTCCGGCACTCGCGGACGCGAGCCCGGCCCGCAATCGGTGATGGCCGGCCCGATCAACTTCGGGACGCTCAGCGTCACCAAAGCGCTCGCGAACGAGCTCGGGCCGTTCGGCATCACGGTCAACGCGATCGCGCCGGGATCCACCCGCACTCGCCGCTGGGACGAGCTCGTCACGCTGACCGCGCGCGACAACAAGCTCTCGGAGAAAGAAGCCGAAGCGCGCCTGCTTTCGGAAGTGCCTCTCGGCATCGTGATCGAGCCCGAAGACATTTCCGACCTCGCGGTCTTCCTCGCGTCGGCGCGGGCGCGGGCGATCAGCGGCACCGCCATCAACGTCGACGGCGGCAGGACGCGCAGCATTTAGCGCTCGTCATTCACCGCCCACCAGGGAGCCCCAGATGGCACGAAACGGCTACAGGATCTTCGACTCCGACACGCACGTCGCTCCCTTTACCGCTGATGTCAGCTTGGATCGCGATTTTCTCAATGGGGAGGGAGCCAGCATGAACATAAGACTGATTATGCGTGCGTATTCCGGGCGCGCGCTTTCGCACTGGCTCCCGGCGCGCGGGCTCGGCGCGGCGAAATCGCGGGCGGATTGATTTTCTTATCGTTTTACCGACAGTCGCGGACCAGGCGGCGGAAGCTCAACCATACTATACGCCCCGCCCGCAAATCAAAGAACCCGCTTGAGCGGTGCGGGTTTTGCCCGACCGAGGCTCAGACAGGTTCACATTTGTCGAATTTGTCGATAATGTGAACCCTGACCCTATTTCATGCGATCTTCTGTCGAGCGCGAACCAGTGGCGCACGCATCGTGAACTGGGTGTAGCCCCACCGGACCCGCATCTTTCAAGGAAAGGAGACGAATATATGCACGGCGTATACGGGCGGATTCTGAACCCGACAGCGGAGAACGCGGCCCGCGAAGGAAGTGGCGCGGCAATCAAGGGGAAAGAACGGGCAAGACCGGTCATCGGTTTGCTCAATAACAGCAAGCTGAATGTCTCGTTCTTCCTCGAAACGGTGGAGGGTCTTCTCCGGAAGGAAGGATACGAGACGTTCAACACCACTAAACCCAGGACCGCCGCGCCGTGTCCTGATATCGATCTGCTTGCCGAGCGCTGCGACTTCGTCATCAACGCCGTGTCCGAGTGAGGCTCGTGCACGTCATGGAGTTTCCATGACTCGATCGAGCTCGAGAAAAAAGGGGTGCCGACGGTTACCGTCGTCACAGACGTCTTTCTCGACTTAGGCAGGGCAGTGGCGACCGCGTTGGGATCACCTGATCTCAGGACGAGCGTGATCGACCGTCCCCTGGCGGAGTTGAGAGAAGCTGAGGTCAGGGACAAAGCCAGAAACGCATTCCAGGACATCACGAGCCAGCTCTTTGCCGCTGCAAAGGAGCAAAGCGTCTCAGTTTCTGGAGAGCGCCTGCCGAGGATCCTGGAATTGTCCGGCTCTTTGGAAGAGGTCAACGATTATTTCTACGCGCAACGGTGGACCGACGGTTTGCCCATCATGCCGCCGGTTTGCGAAAGCGTGGAGCGGCTGCTCGCGGTCGTCGAAGAAGCGCCGGACGCGGTGATTGGCGTTGTCGCGCCCAGGATGGGCATGGCGACCATCGAGAAAATTGCGATCAATGCGGTGATGGCGGGCTGCGAGCCCGGCTATTTCCCCGTCGTTCTGGCCGCGGTAAAGGCGATATGCCGTCCGGAGTTCAACCTGCTTCCCATGCAGGCGACCACCAATCCGGTGACCCCGATGGTCATCGTCAATGGTCCGGTCGTGAAGCAGCTTCAATTGAACGCGGGCTATAACGTTCTCGGCCAGGGATGGAAGGCCAACGCGACCATAGGGCGCGCGCTCAGGCTTGTTCTCAACAACATCGGAGGAGGCGTTCCGGGCAAGGTGGACAAAGCCTGCCATGGGCAACCCGGCAAGTTCTCCCTGTGTATTGCGGAAAATGAAGAAGCGAGCCCGTGGGAACCGTTTCACGTCGAAAGAGGATTTTCCGCGGATGACAGCACGGTTTCCGTGATCGGCGTGGCCGGAACCCAGGACATCATTCATTACGCCAGGACGAGCGCACAGAAAGTTCTGGACACTCTCGTGCGTTCGATACCGCGCGAGGGCTACAAGAACCTTTATTCCGGAGGAGAGCCTCTATTGATACTCGGTCCGGAACAGGCGACGATCCTGAGTGCAGAAGGGCTATCCAAAAAGGATATCAAGCGGTTTGTGTTCGAGGGCACCAAGGTGCCGCTTAGCCTGTTCCACCCTGAAACGGTGGATTTCATAAGGGGAAGAAGGCCTCGGGTGTTTCCTGCGGGCCGCGAAACCAACGAGCTACCGATCGCCGACAGCGAAGAAGACATACAGATCATCGTGGCAGGCGGGGCCGGAAACCACAACGTCTTCATGCCGACATGGGGCGATACGCGCTGTGTCACTGTGAAGATCTGATCCACGCGAGCCGGCGAAGATCATCCGGGCTTCGACGGGCGACTTGTGAATCGAAAAACAAGGAACTGACATGAAGGCGACAAATTGCCGCGTGCTGATTTTTCTTTTCGGCCTCGCGTGTCTGTGCGTTACGCCAAGCCTTGCGCAGGAGAGGCAAGGCTACCCGTTGCGGCCGGTGCGCTTCATCATACCGTTCCCGCCTTCGGGGGGCACCGACATCGTAGGGCGCAGTGTGGGGCAGAAGTTCGCTGAAAGGCTGGGCCAGCCGTTTGTCATCGACAATCGGCCGGGTGCCGCAGGCACGTTGGGTTGCGCCATCGCTGCGAAGGCTGCCGCGGATGGGTACACCATCGTATTGGTCACTGCCTCTTTCGCGATCAGCGCCAGCTATTACAAAAACCTGGCCTATGATCCTGTTGGGGATTTTGACGCCGTTGGGCTCGTTGCGTCGCAGCCTGCCGTACTGGTGACACATCCGTCGGTGCAGGCGACCTCCGTCAAGGAGCTGATCGCTCTGGCCAGGGCAAATCCGAACAAGCTCAATTACGCTTCCGGCGGCGCAGGTGGAATCAATCACTTGGCCGCCGAGATGCTGAAGAGCATGACGGGGATTCGCATCGTCCATGTCCCCTACAAGGGCCTCGGCCCCGCATTGACGGCGGTGGTTGCGGGCGAGGTTCAGCTCATGGTGGCCACCCTGGGATCGAGCCTGCCGCTTATCAAGAGCGGCAAGCTCAGAGCGCTCGCGCTTGGAGCCGGCAAGCGCTCGTCGTCTGCACCCGATCTGGCGACGCTGGCTGAATCCGGGGTTCCGGGATACGAGGTGGATAACTGGTATGGAGTTCTGGTGCCTCGAGGTACGCCCCAAGGCATTATCGACCTGCTCAACAAGCAAATTGCATTGGCTATTGGCGAGCAGGAGATTCGCGAACGCTTCGCAGCGCTCGGATTCGAGCCCGCGACGCCTTCTACGCCGCGGCAATTCGCGAGCTACGTCAAATCTGAAATCGCAAAATGGGCGCGGGCAATGAAGGACGCCGGCGTCACTCGGGAATGAGGCGCTGAGCAGACGCGGAGCGGACTGCCAATCCCGTGATTGGATTGGCAGTTGATTTCGTGTCCTCAGTTGGCGCAAATGTTCGCGCTTTTGACGACGCGCGCCCATTGCGCCAGCTCCGCTTTCATTTCGCTTACGATTTCGAATCCTGGCGCCGTGGCGGTTTCTCGGCGCACAACGACGTGAGGGTGGCAGCCGAAGATGCCGAGGGGAGAAAGAAACTCGCCGGCTACATGCTGCGCGCGCCGATGTCCTTGCAGAAGATGACCTACGACGCGGCCACGGGAACCGTGATCTACCGCTCCAAGATGCACGCCGGCTTGAAGCGCAACTTCCAGGTCATGCCGGGCGCCGCGTGGTTGGCGTTTCTGTGCAAACACATTTCAGCCCGGCGGAATCGCGGCCGGATGAATTCTCTTATCGGTCGGCAACCGTGTCGGATCTGCTCGATGCGCTCGGCTACCAGCACCAGGGGCTGGCGGGCTGGGCGTGCACGCTTTGCGGAGAGATGCGTCCCTACGCGGGCGGCGGCGACCCAGACAGGATGAAGGCGGTGGATGGCGTGGGCCCGGCTGCGTCAGCGTGTGGAGCGGGGCGGGCGACGGGGACGGCGTTGTCATCGTTCCCGCCGACGCCGTGGAGAAAGTGCTGAACGAAGCCGGGCGGCTGACCGCCACGGAGGTACAAATCCGCGCGGAGCTCGATGCCGGCTTCACCCTCGAGCAGGTTCTCGCCCGAGTACGGGCACGTCTGGGCGCGGCCATTTTCGCAGGCCGTCATCGGAAGTTGACAGAATTACTATGTGGCCCTAGAGTAATTTCGAACCCGCCCATCACGTCGGGCCCACATGTGCCGGCATCGTCCATCTCAGCCGGCCGCGAGGAGGGGAAGAAATGGCTTCTGTCACCCGCATAGCGCCGCGATCGCTTTTCGAGCCGCTCGAGGAGGATCATTCCACGGGCGCGAGACGGAACCCCGACGCACCGCGCGTGCCCGCTTCGGGCCCGGAAATTCTCTCGCAGTTCCTGGGCCGCACGCCGCCCGGGCTGCCGTTCACGCGCGGCCGCTGTACTATCAGGAACTCCATATCCCGCCCAACCGTTGCCGGCTGGTGATGTCCGACACTGTGCCGCACCAGGCCGGTCCGGTCCGTTCCTGGACGAAATGAAGCCGGCCAACCTGCTGATCTTCATGTCGGACGAGCACAACCCGAAGGTGATGGGTTGCGCCGGACATCCCATCGTGAGAACCCCCAATATTGATGCGCTGGCCGCGCGCGGGACGATGTTCTCGTCCGCCTACACCACCTGCCCGGTGTGCGTACCCGCGCGGGCGGCGTTCGCCGTGGGGAAATACGTGCACCAGATCGGCTTCTGGGACAACGCCGATGCCTACGACGGCTCGATCCCGAGCTGGCACCACCGGCTGCGCGAAGCGGGGCACCACGTCGCCTCGATAGGCAAGCTCCATTTCCGCGGCCATGAAGGCGACGACTATGGCTTCAGCGAAGTCCAGATTGCCATGCAGATCATCGAGGGCAAGGGCGACCTGATGGGGCTCGTGCGCAAGGACCTGCCGGAACGGGGCCTGTCGTGGAAGATCGCCAAGCTCGCCGGCCCCGGGGAGACGCCGTATACCGCGTATGATCGGGACATCGCCACACGCGCGCAGATCTGGCTGCGCGAGGAAGCGCCCAGGCACCGCGACAAGCCCTGGGTGTTGTTCGTTTCCTTCGTCTGCCCTCATTTCCCGCTGGTGGCGCCGGCCGATTTCTACTACCAGTACCCGCTCGACCGGATGCCGCTGCCCAAACAGTACGGGAAGGACGAGCGGCCCGACCATCCGTACCTGCGCGATTATGCCGGGAGCTTCGTCTACGACCGCTACTTTGATACGGAGAAGTTGCGCAAAGCGGTCGCGGCGTACTACGGGCTGTGCAGCTTCGTGGACGACAACATCGGCAGGGTGATCCGCACGCTGGAGACGGTCGGTCTCGCCGATTCCACGCGCATCCTGTACACGAGCGATCACGGCGACAACCTCGGCGCGCGCGGGCTGTGGGGCAAATCCACGATGTACGAAGAAGTCGCCGGCGTGCCGTTGATCATCGCCGGACCCGATGTGCCGAAGAGCAAACGCGTGAACACCCCGGCAAGCCACGTGGACACTTATCCGTTCATCATGGAATGCGCGGGCGAGGACCGCGCGGAGATGTATGACGGCCATCCGGGCGTATCGCTCTCCAGGCTCGCGCGCGGGGAGGAGCCGCGGCGCACCGTGCTGTCGGAGTACCATGGCATGGGCTCGACCACCGGCGCGTTCATGATCCGGCACGGAAGATACAAGTATGTTCACTACGTCGCGTACCGTCCTCAACTCTTCGACCTGGAGCGGGATCCGGAGGAGCTGCGTGATCTCGCCGGCGATCCGAACTGCGCGGGATTGATCGAGGCGTGCCGCGCGAGACTGTTCGCGCTGTGCGACCCGGCGAAAGTGGATGCGCGCGCCAAGCGGCGGCAGGCGGAACTGCTGCAGGCGGCGGGGGGACGCGAAGCGGTGATCCAGCGCGGGGATCTGGGTTTCACGCCCCCGCCCGGGTATCCGGCCACGCTCGGATGAAGGCGGAAAGCAAAGGGTAGAAGGCAGAAGGACGAAGCTCCAATGACGAGGAGGACGACATGACCATGAGATCCTTTGTGTTTCTCTTGCTGGCCGCGGTGGTTACCGCGTTCGCGCAGCCGCTGCCGGCGCAGACCTACCCGAGCAGACCGATTCGCCTGGTCGTGCCGTTCGCACCAGGAGGGAACACCGACATACTGGCGCGTGCCGTGGCGAAGCGCATGACCGAGAACTGGGGCGCGCCGGTCGTCGTGGACAACCGGCCGGGCGGGAACGGCTTTATCGCTTCGGACATTGTGGCGAAAGCTTCTTCCGACGGGCATACTGTGTTCGTCGCTTCGAGCCGCGAGGTGTCGATCAATCTCGGGCTGTTCCGCAAACTTCCCTACGATCCCGAAAAGGATTTCTCGCCGGTTACGCTCGGCACGGTCTCGGCCATGCTGTTCGCGGTGCATCCGTCTTTCCGGGGCAACTCGCTGCAGGACATCGTCGAGCTGGCGAAAACGAAGCCGGGTTCGGCGTCGGTCGGTACACCGGGCGTCGGTACGCCGATGCATCTCTCGCTGGAGCTGTTCAACGTATTGATCGGCAGCAAGGCTGTCCACGTTCCGTACAAGGGCGGCGGCCCGCTGGCGGCGGCCCTCCTGGGCGGGCAGGAAGTGAGGATCGGGATCCTGGGAATGGGACCTGCCATCCCTCATGTCACGTCGGGTCGGGTTAAGGCGATAGCGATCACCACGTCGAAGCGCTCGAAACTGCTGCCCAACGTGCCGACTGCCCAGGAAAGCGGCCTGAAGGGGTTCGATACCAGCATCTGGTTCGCCTTCTACGTGCCGGCGAAAACACCGAAGAAGGTCGTTAGCAAGCTTCATGGCGAACTCGTACGGATCCTTAGGCTGCCGGATGTCGTGAACTACCTGGAGAACGTTACCGGGGTCGATGTCGTTCCGGGCTCACCGGAGGAACTGGCGCGCTTCGCGAGATCGGAGGCCGACAAGTACCGCAAGATCATGCGCGCGGCCGGCATCCAACCCGAGTGATACGTTGGGAACATTCTTGGAGCGACAAAACATGTATCGATCGAGCATATTGTGTGCAGCATGCGCTGGCTGCCTGTTCGTGGCGGTGAATGGCGCCGTGACGGCGCAGGGTTACCCGGCGAAACCGATCCGGGTGGTGGTGCCGTACGCGCCGGGCGGCGCGACCGACCTGACCGCGCGCCTGGTTGGACAGAAGATGCAGGCGGCCATGAAGCAGAACGTGCTGGTGGACAACCGTCCCGGCGCAGGCGGCGTTATCGGCGCCGACATCGTGGCGAAAGCGGCGCCGGACGGCTACACGGTGCTGATCGCGGTGCCCGCGGAGATGGCGATACTGCCGCACCTGCAGAAGATGCCGTACAACGTCGCCAGGGATTTCGCGCCGGTGTCGCTCGCGGCGGTGACGCCGCTCATTTTTGTCGTGCATCCCTCGCTGCCGGTCAGAAGCGTGAAAGAGCTCGTCGCCTTCGTCAGGGCGCGGCCGGGGCAATTGAACTACGCGTCGGCCGGCACCGGCGGCGTGCAACACCTGTCGGGCGAGCTGCTCAAGATCACGATGAAGCTCGACATGGCGCACGTGCCGTACAAGGGGGCGGGACCCGTGATGCCCGACCTCGTCGGCGGTCACGTGCCGATGTTCTTCTCGGGCATGCCGCCCGCCATGCCGCACGTGAAGGCGGGGAAGCTGCGCGCCCTGGCGGTGACGACGACCCGGCGCTCGCCGGCGGCGCCCGCAGTGCCCACCATGACGGAGGCGGGCGTGCCGGGCTTTGACATTAGCAACTGGTTCGCGTACTTCGTGCCGGCGGGAACGCCGCCGGACGTGGTCTCCCGCCTCAACGCGGAGGTCAACCGCGGGCTCAAGTTCCAGGACGTGAAAGAGAAGCTTGCCAGCGTGGGCGCGGAGACGGTGGGGACGACGCCCGAGGAGCTGGCGAAGTTCGTGCGCGACGAGACTGAGAAATTCGCGCGGCTGGTCAAGCTGTCCGGCGCGAAGGGCACGGACTAATCTGAGTAATGAGTAATGGGTGAGGGGGCATGCGGCTGACGGCGGAAGAGCGCGGAATGCTGCGCGGCGCGCGCGGCGATACGGTCAGACGCGCGCTCGAATTGCAGCTTGAGGTCGGGAAGTTCTACGGCGCGCGGCGCTTCGTGCCGGTGACCAACGTGCACATGATGGGCGACATCGAGGTGATGGGTGACGGCGGGCTCGATCATCTGCGCCGCCTGGCCCAGGAAAAAGCGCGCTGCGAAATCCCGATCACGACCAATGCGCGCTGCTTCGACTTCGCCCACGCGCAACGGCTCGGCCAGGACGCGGTTGAGGCCGCCAAGGAGCGCGAGCTGATCGGCTGCCTGCGCCGGATGAACGTGATGACGACCGACACCTGTATCAATTACCAGACGCTCTACCAGCCGCGCTTGGGCGAGCGCCTGGCCTGGGGCGACACCGGCACGGTCATCTGGGCGAATTCCGTGTGCGGGGCGCGCACCAATTTCGAGTCGGGGCCGGCCGCGATGGCGGCGGCCATGACCGGGCGCGTGCCGGAATACGGCTATCACCTCGACCGGCACCGCCGGGGCACGTTCGTGGTCGAGGTCGCGGCGGCGCTCGACGACTACGCGGAATGGGGCGCGCTGGCGAAGCGGGTGGGCGAATCGCACCAGAGCTATTACGCGGTGCCGGTGTTCACGGGCATCAAGCGCGCGCCCACGGCGGACCAGTTGAAGCACCTGGGCGCCTCGCTCGCCAGCTACGGCTCGATGGCCATGTTCCACATGGTCGGCGTGACTCCCGAGGCGCCGACGCTGGCCGCGGCGCTGGGCGGGAGCCGCCCCAAGGAAAAGATGAGAATCACCCGAGCCGACATCGACCGCGTGTTCGCGGGGTACCGGAATCTCGATGGAAGCTGCAATTTCGTGGTGTTTTCCGGACCGCAGCAATCGCTGCTCGAAATGAAGCTGCTGTCCGAGCTATTCGACGGCCGGCGCATTCACGCCGGCACGACGGTGTTCGTCACCACCGCGAACGGCGTGCTGGCGGCGGCGCGGGCGCTCGGCTACGCGCAGACGCTGGAGGCCGCGGGCGTCACCATCCTTGAAGGGGTATGCGTATACATCCTGCAGAACCTGACCCGTATGCGCGCCGCGAATGGCTGGACCAACATGATCTCCAACTCCGCGAAGATCGTGAATACGATCACCGCGCACAAGTTCAATACCATCCTGCGCCGCACGCGCGACTGCGTGGACATCGCCTGCACCGGAGTGTTCCGGTGAGGAAGTCGCCTGTCACGATCCGCGTGGACCGCGCCTTCGGGCCCGTGGTGGAAGGCGAGGCCGTCGTGTCAGATGAGGGGTTCAGTCCGCGCTACGACCTCGACCGCTGGAGCGGCGTCATCACCAAGCCCGGCCACCAGCTCGAGGGCGTCAACATCCGCGACAAGATCCTGTTTTTTCCCACGGCCAAGGGCGGCATCGCGGCGGGCTGGGCGTTTTACGACATCAAGTCCAAGGGCATCGCACCGAAGGCGCTCATCTTCGGTGTCACCAATCCGGTGATGGTGCAGGGCGCGGTGTTTGCGAACCTGACGATCACCGAGGGTTGGTCGCGCGACCCGCGCAAGTGCATCAGGACCGGCGACATCGTCCGCGTCGATCCCGGGGTGAAGACCATCCGGCTGTTGGAGCGCGCCTGAGCCTTACGCCGCTGTGGGCTGCGCGGCAATCTCAGCGGCATGTTGCCGGCGGCCGCAAGCACTTTGTCAGTATGTTCGCCGAGCCGCGCAGGCGCTACTCCATCGACGGGTCGCCGCGGGCGAACTTGAACGCTGCGAGCGGTCCGGCGAGCACGTGCGAGCAATCCGGTATCCTGATGCCTTCAAAGGCTCGCATGCATTGCTCTGGCCTCGGCCGGGTTACCAGCCCTTCGCGTTTCCCGGACGCTGCAAGCCGCGAGTCGGTTGCGGTCTACGGAACGCCGGATGAAATCGCCGAAAAACTCGAGGCCCTGCGCGCCGTCGGTGTGACCTACCTTCTTGCCAGCGTCGGCGGTGATTCGCGCGAGAGCCTGCGGCGCTTCGCCCGCGAGATCGTCCCCGCGTTCGCCGGCGGGAAGGGGGAGGCCGCGGCCACTGCCCGATGTGCGGAAATCCGGGCGTGACAATTCTTCGCGGCGTTGAATTGCGTACGGCAATTGGCTTATCCTGTGCGATCATCACCCCGACAGGAAACACGATGAGCGATAAACCTCTGAACAGGGGACCCCACGACATCGGCGGCGAAGCGGCCGGGCCGATCGACACCACCGACCACGGCATGAAGTTCTGGGAGCGGCAGGCTAACGCATTACGCTCTACCCTCGGGGCCAACGGGATCACCTGCGTGGACGAGTTGCGCCGCGCGGCGGAGGATCTCGGCGATGAGTACCGCGGGCTCCAGTATTTCGAGATCACCACCCGGGCGCTTCGAACGGTGCTGCTGGAGAAGAGCATCTTCAGCGAGGAAGAACTCAAGGCCAAGATGGCGGAGATCCGGGCACGCTTCAACGTGCCGGACGAGATGGAATCTCCCATTAAGGCGAAGGCGCGTTGATCATGGCGGCGAGCGCCAAGCCCGAAAGGCAATCTTTCACTTCGAGCTACACGCCGGCGCCCGGGCACCGCTACGACGTGGGCGACCGTGTGGTCGTCAAGCGCGCCTTTCCGCCTGGGCACCGGCGCACGCCTTATTACATCCGCGGCAAGCAGGGTGTGATCGAGCGCATCTGCGGCGCGTTTCCCAATCCGGAGGAACTTGCGTACGGCTTCAGCGGCAAACCCGGGAAGACGCTGTATCGCGTGCGTTTTCCCCAGCAGCACGTGTGGCCGCGCTATGCCGGCCCGTCGCACGACATCATCGAAATGGAGATATTCGAGCACTGGCTGGAACCCGCGTCCGCGGAGTCCCCGGCAGTGACGGGACAAACGCCATGAGCAATCCGAACTTCGATTATTACGCCCGCACGAAGCAGGAGCACGGTCATGACCACAATCATGACCACGACGATCATGCCCCGGTCAATGAACACGACAACGGGCCGCCGTCCGACTACGAGATCATGAGCCGGGCAATGCAGGAACTGCTCGAAGAAAAAGGCCTGATCACCGCCGAGCAGGTGCGCCGCCGAATGGAACTCTTCGACGAGGAGTTTCCGTACCGCGGCTCACGCGTGATCGCGCGCGCCTGGACCGATCCCGCGTTCAAGGCGCGGCTGCTCGCGGACGGCAGGGCGGCGTGCGCGGAGATGGACATCGTTCTCGAATCGGAGCGCTTGATTGCCGTGGAGGACACGCCCGAGGTGCACAACGTCATCGTGTGTACGCTGTGCTCGTGCTACCCGCGGGCGCTGCTGGGCATGCCGCCGACGTGGTACAAGAGCCGCAATTACCGCTCGCGCGTGGTGTTCGAGCCGCGGGCGGTGCTGCGCGAATTCGGCACGGTGCTGCCGGATCACGTCACGGTGCGCGTGCACGATTCCAACGCCGACATGCGCTACGTCGTGATCCCGGTGCGCCCTGAAGGCACCGAAGGCTGGAGCGAAGAACAACTGGCGGGAATCCTGACGCGCGACACGCTGGTCGGAGTCACGGTGCCGGTCGTTCACCGGTAGGCTCGCATGGTGAAGTACCAGAAGGACGAGGCGCGCGGCAGGCTCACCCTGGTCCATCACGCCATCTTCAATACGCTGGAGGAAAACATCGAGGCGGTGCGGATGGCGGAGGAGGAGGGGCGCGAACTGGTGCTGCTCGGTTATCCGAGCAATCTCTACGCGACCACCAGCGAGCAGATCTTCGACTACACGCAGCGCTTCTGCGACGCGACGCGCCTCGGCGTCATCCTCTTCCCGGTGCCGCATTGGGGTTTCGAGCGCGTGCACCCGGCCGGCATGTCCCCCGAACTCATCAGGCAGATGGTGAAGGACATCCCCAACATCGTGTGCATCAAGGCCGAGTCCGGCATGCCGACGCCGGCGGGGTTCGTGCAAACCTGGAGAAATCACTCACACGAGGTCGTCGTCACCTGCCCGATCGAAGCCGATGCGCTGCCGTTCGCGGGCCTCGTGCCGCTGCAGTTCATGGGCACCAGCAACTACGAGTTCTACGGCGGCCTGATCCCGCGCATGTTCAATCTCGTGCGCGAAGGGAAGTTCGACGAGATGATGGAGCATTACTGGAGGATACATCCGGCGCGCTCCGCATACCGGTCGGTCACGGCGAGCTACAGCGTCGGCGCGGGGATCATCCACCGCATGGTCTGGAAATACCAGGCGTGGCTGCAGGGCTTCAACGGCGGGCCGCTCGCCAACCCACCATGAAGATCCGTGACGTGCACATGCGGCAGTTGCGGGAGGCATCAAAGCGCTGCGGCCTCAATCCCACCGAGGATCCCGACGGCGCGTTTTTCGTGGGCCGCCATCCCGCCTGAGGTGCACGGCCCACCAGGTGAGTTTACAACGGAGGATGTCGCATGCTGACGCTATATTTCAGCCCGGGCGCGTGTTCCATGGCCTCGCACATCGGACTCGAAGAGACCGGCGCGCCGTACGAGGAAAAACCGACGCTGCTTCCCAAGGGCGAGCAGAAGACCGAGGCTTATCTCAGGATCAACCCGCGCGGCAAGGTTCCGGCGTTGAGCATAGACGGGAAGGTCATTACCGAGAACACGGCGATACTCACGTATCTCGCGCGGCGCTTTCCGGAGAAAGAGCTCATGCCGGGCGATCCGGTGGAGGAGGCGCGCTGCATCGCGACCATGGCGTGGTTCTCCAACATCGTGCATCCCTCGTACCAGCGTCAGATGCGGCCGGAGCGTTTCGCGGAAGGCGAAGCGGCGCAAGCCACGGTGAAGGACATGGGGCGCAAGTCGTTCTGGGCGAACTGCCAGGAGATCGACTCGATGCTCCAGGGCAGGAACTGGATCATGGGCGACTCGTACAGCCTCGCCGACGGCTACGCGCTGGTTTTCTACGGCTGGGGCGTGCGCGGCGGATTCCCGATGCAGGAACTCGCCCACTACACGGCATGGAAGGACCGCATGCTGCGGCGCCCGGCAGTGCGGAAAATCCTCGAAAGCGAGCAAAACGTCCTGGTGAAGGCGGCGTGAACGGCGCCATTCTGCTCCGGCCACTGCTGTGGCTGTTGTGGCTGGCGCTGATCGCACTGGTGCTGCCGATCGATCATTGACGAAGGCACGACACGCCCTGATACTGGGAGCCCGGTACGGGGTTTCGTCTGGAGCGCCGGAGCGTATGGACGATATATGGCTTTCGCGACCTGAAGATTGACGTGCTTCGAAGCCACCATGTGGAGGAGGGGGAATGACGACCATCAGACGCGGGAGTGTGCGTTTGACACGGTTTTCCGCGGCTCTACGGCAATGTGGGCGAGGCCAGTATCGGCGCTGGTTTGAACGCGTAATCCTTTGCGTCATCGCCGGGCTCGCGCTTCCCGGCGCCGCTGCGGCACAAGACTATCCAGCGCGGCAGATTGTCCTGATCGTGCCGTTCCCGGCCGGGGGGTCGACGGACGCCATCGCGCGCATCATCTCCGAACCCATGCGGCAGGCGCTCGGTCAGACGGTGGTCGTCCAGAACGTCACCGGAGCGGGTTCGACAATCGGCGTCGGCCGCGCCATCCAGTCCGCTCCCGACGGATATACCCTGAGCGTTGGCAACTGGACGAGCCACGTCGGCGCCAGCGCGGTCTACAAGGTTCCCTGGCATATCCTGAACGACCTGGAGCCGGTCGCGATGTTGAGTACCACCACGCTCATCATCGTGGCCCGTACCGGATTGCCGGTGAACGGTGGCAAGGAATTGATCGCCTGGCTCAAGGCGAATCCCGACCAGGCGACGGCGGCGACCGTGGGCGCGGGAAGCGGGGCGCACATTTGCGGCATCTACTTCGAGCAGAAAACCGGCACCAAATTTCGCTACGTTCCGTATCGGGGCGGCGCGCCCGTGATGGCGGACCTGATGGCCAACCAGGTTGATCTGTTCTGCGGCGAGGCGTCGCAGATGCTGCCGCACTTCAGGGCCAACCGGATAAAACCCCTGGTGGTCATGTCGAAAACGCGGTGGCGTCCCCTGCCCGAGGTGCCGACGATGGGGGAAATCGGAGCGTCGGACACCTATATCGCATTCTGGCAGGGCTTATGGGCGCCGAAGGGGACGCCCAAGCCTGTCATCGCCAAACTCAATGAGGCAGTCGTCAAGGCATTCGCCGATCCCACCGTGATCAAGCGGCTGAATGATCTCGGGCAGGCGATTCCGACGCGCGAGCAGTTGACGCCCGAGGCACTGGCCGCTTTTCACAAATCCGAGATCGAAAAGTGGTGGCCGCTCATCAAAGGGGCGAACCTCAAGGCGGAATAGCACACGCACCCGGCTATCGGCCGATCCTGCGCTCGGCGGGCAAGCAGGCCGAGGGGAAGGGGCATCCAGCCCCGCTCTCGAACTGAGAGGTCTGTCCAAGAGTTTCGGCGGGCTCGACGCCGTGCGGGACGTCGACCTGAAAATTTTCCCGGGTGACCGGAAAGCGATCATCGGGCCGAACGGGGCAGGCAAGACCACGCTCGTCAATTCGGTGACGGGCTTCAATCGCCCGCGCCGGGGAAAAATCATCTTCAAGGGTGCGGACATCACGAGTGTCTCGTCGTTTGCAACGGTTCGCATGGGCGTGGGCCTGGTGCCCCAGGGACGGCGCACCTTCCCCTCGCTCAACGTGGAGGAAAACCTCACCGTAGCCGCGCGCGGCGCGGGCCGGCTCGGCTGGAAACTCGAACGCGTCTACGCTCTTTTCCCGAGGCTGAAAGAGCGGCGCGCCCAGCGCGCGAGAACGCTGTCGGGAGGCGAGCAGCAGATGCTGGCGATCGGCCGGGCGCTCATGACCCATCCCGACTGCCTTATCATGGACGAACCTTCCGAGGGGCTCGCGCCCATCGTCATCCAGGGAGTGTGGGAGGCGATCGCGACGCTCAGGCGGGAGGGCCTCTCGATCCTGCTGGTCGAACAGAACGCCTCGCTCGCCATCAAGCTCGTCGATTACGTGCACATCATGAGCAAGGGCCAGCTCGTCCA
>JACQGN010000038.1 GCA_016199545.1 Betaproteobacteria bacterium
AACAGCGAGACATGCGTGACGCGCGCGTTGGGCGGCAGCGTATCTGCATCCACCGCAAACCCGTGGTTCTGGCTGGTGATCACCACGCGCCCGCTGTCGAGGTCCTGCACCGGGTGATTGGCGCCGTGATGGCCGAACTTCATCTTGATCGTTCTTCCACCGCTTGCGAGGGCGAGGAGCTGGTGCCCCAGGCAGATTCCGAACAGCGGAATGTCGGTCTCGAGGAAGCGCCGGATCGCCTGGATGGCGTAGCCGCACGGTTCAGGATCTCCCGGACCATTTGACAGGAAGATCCCGTCGGGTGCGAGGGCAAGCACGTCGGAAGGAGGCGTCTGCGCCGGCACCACGGTCACCCCGCATCCGCGCGCGATCAGTTTGCGTAGAATGTTGCGCTTGATGCCGAAATCGTAGGCCACGACGTGAAAGCGCCGGTCCCCTGGCTGCCCGTGGCCGGCCCCGAGCTTCCACACGCCCTCGCGCCACTCGTACGGCGCGCTGCAGCTCACCACTCTTGCGAGGTCCATGCCGACCAGCCCCGGAAACTCGCGCGCCGCGCGCAGGGCAGCCGCCTCGTCGATCGCGCCCGCCATCACGCAGCCGTCCTGCGCCCCGCGGTCGCGCAGGATGCGGGTGAGCCTGCGGGTGTCGATATCGGCGATCGCAACGACGTTTTCCCGCTGCAGGTATTCCTGCAGTGACCAGGTCGCACGCCAGTTGCTCGCGGCGATCGGCAAGTCCCGAATGACCAGCCCCGCTGCGAAGACCCGATGCGATTCGACATCCTCGGCATTCGCGCCGCAATTTCCGATGTGCGGATAGGTCAGTGTGACGATCTGCCGGCTATAGGACGGGTCGGTGAGGATCTCCTGGTACCCGGTCATCGCGGTATTGAAAACCACCTCGCCAACCGCGACGCCCGTAACGCCGATCCCAGTACCGCGGAACACGGTGCCATCCCGGAGTACAAGGATGGCAGGCGGGGTGTCAGGCACCGGTAACCTCTTGATTTACGGAGTAGATATGGAAAGCGGGACAGGCCGCACACCCGTCCCGCTGCTTGAGGCAACGATTATACGCGAAGGCATGTGTCGGGACCAAGCCCGACACACGCCTAGGAGCTTGTCGGACAAGATGCGACAAGCTCCTTAGCGGAAACCGAGCACGTCCCACATGTCGAACAGGCCACGCGGCTGCGCCGCCAGAAACCGCGCTGCTCTGAGCGCGCCTTGCGCATAGTTGACGCGACTGGATGCGCGATGCGTCACCTCCAGACGCTCACCCGCGCCGATGAACATCACGGTATGGTCGCCGACCAGGTCCCCGCCGCGCACGGCGGCGAAGCCGATCGTCCCGTCCTTGCGCTCGCCCGTCACGCCCTCGCGTGCGTAGACAGCGCATTGTTTCAGGTCCCGGCCGAGCTCCTGGGCGACGATCTCGCCCATACGCAGCGCCGTGCCTGAAGGCGCGTCCACCTTGTGGCGATGATGCGCCTCGACCACTTCGACGTCGTAGCCCTGGTTCAGCGCCCTGGCCGCGACTGCGAGCAGCTTGAAGGTCACGTTGACCCCGACGCTGAAGTTGGGCGCCATCGCAATCGCGATTTCACGGGAGGCTTCGCTGATGACCGTCTTCTGCAGTTCATTGAAACCGGTCGTGCCGATCACCATCTTCACGCCGAGCCTGCGGCACGCCGCCACGTGCGCGAGCGTACCTTCAGGCCGCGTAAAGTCGATGATGACATTGCAGCCGGAGAGGCTGTGGTCGATGTCCTCACTCACACTGATCCCCGATCGGGCGCCCACGAGCTGCCCCGCGTCACTGCCCACCTGGGCGTGCCCCTTCTGTTCGAGCGCCGCGGCGAGACGCATGTCGCTGCTCCCCAGCACCGCTTCGATCAGCACTCGCCCCATGCGGCCGGTGGCCCCGGCCACTGCGACATCGATGGTCTGCATCGTGCGTTCGGCCCCTGTCAGGACCCGACCCGGTTCAGCCGCGCCATGTCGGACGTCACGTCAGAATCCCAGTTTCTCGAGCATACGCCCGAAGAAGCCTTTCTCCTCCGGTTGCGGCTCCTTCTTTCCCGTCTCTGCGCCGGCTTTGTCCTTCGCCGGTTCGGCCTTCGCGGCTGCAGGCTTGTCGCCAGCGACCGCAGGCGCGCCCGCCGCGGGGTTCACCACGCCAGCCGCACTGCGCGCCGCCGGGCCCGGCGGCATCTGATCGCCGTCGACGCGCAATAGCTTGTCGTCCTTGAAGAACACGATCAACCGGCGTTGCTCCGTGACCCCTCCGCCCTTCTTGTACAGAAAGACGTAGTCCCAGCGATCCGTGCGAAACGCATCCACCACCAATGGGGTTCCGAGGATGAAGCGCACCTGCGCGCGCGTCATGCCTGGCTGCAGTTTCTCGACCATGTCCTGCGTGACGACGTTGCCCTGCTGGATGTCTATCTTGTACGGGGTCACGCCGGGAAGCAACGGCACATCCCGGCAGCCGGTGGCCGCCAGCATGAGAGCGAGGATGACTACGCGCATGGTTTGATCGTGACCCGCAGCCACACGGCGGCGTCCGGCGCGACGACGAATCCGGCTGCGGTGTTCAAAGCGTCGGAAAATGAATATGATAACCGAGACGGACGCACGCCGACAGCGTAACCATGAGTTCACCCAGCGACCTCAAGACCATCGGGCTCAAGGCCACGCTGCCGCGCCTGCGTATCCTGGAGTTGTTTGAAAAGAGCCCCGTGCGGCACCTTTCTGCAGAGGAGGTGTACCGCGTCCTGCAAAAGGAAGGGACCGAAACCGGGCTCGCAACGGTGTATCGCGTCCTGACCCAGTTCGAACAGGCAGGCCTCCTCGTACGCCATCACTTCGAGAGCGGGAAAGCCGTGTTCGAACTGAATCAGGGCGGACACCACGATCATCTCGTTTGCGTGCAGTGCGGAATCGTGGAGGAGTTCTACGACGCGGAAATCGAGCGGCGCCAGATCGCGATCGCGGAAGAACGCGGCTTCAGGATCCACGATCATTCGCTGCATATCTACGCCGACTGTTCCCGGCCGGACTGTCCGAACCGGCGGCGCGGCTGAACGACGCGAGGACGGGCGCCGGGTTACCAACGTTCGTACGCGTCGAATTTGCGTGGAACGGGAAGACCCACCCGCTGCACGGCGAAGCGTCAACGCACTGCGTGATCGTATAATGCGCTCCACGGAACTGGTTCCAGGGTAAATCGTCGGTCGGATCAATCTATGGCACATCGTCTGTACGCCCGCGACGGGCAGCGCCCGCTGCTTCCACGCGTCGTCGTTGCCCGCCTTGAAAGCGAGTTTGCCTACGTGGAGGCAAGCGAAGAAGAAGGGCATCGTCATGTGGGGGGCATCATCCGTCAAATGCTCAAGCTGCAGCAGGCGGGACATATCCCTGTGGACCTCGAATACCTTGAACGCCTGAAAAAGGCCCAGCGCGGATCGATTTTCGTCTATTTCGGTGACGACCCCGGCTCGGAAATGGCCTGCCTGAGCACCGCCGTCATCCCCGGCGAAGCGCTCTTCTTCGACTATAACTCGCGCGCGCACGAGAAAGCGGCCCAGCCGCTGCTGCTGCGCTGCGCAGCCGCGCTCGACTACGAGATCTTGGAGTCATAGGGAATTGCCGGACGTCCGACCGGCAATTCCCTTGGGCAAGACCGCCGACCGACTCAGGAGAAGATCCAGCCGAAGCGGTCGCACGTGACGACATCGAGCGGTGAATTCGCATGTCGATGATCCTGACCTGCAATCTTCTTGTCGCCGGTCTTGCATGAGGAATGTGCCGGACGTCAGTCCGGCACATTCCTTCCGCCCAGCATTTCCGCCGCGTGCCTGCGGGTGGTGGGGGTGATCCTCACCCCGCCCAGCATGCGCGCGATTTCTTCCACCCGTTGCTCGCGATCGAGCGCAACGACGCGACTCACGAGCGCGCCGTTTACTGCCGTCTTGCTGACTTGCCATTGGTGATCCGCCGCCGCCGCCACTTGCGGCAGGTGCGTGACGCACAGCACCTGGTGGCGCTTGCCGAGTTGCTTCAGCATTCTCCCGACGATCTCGGCGACACGACCGCCGATCCCGGCATCGACTTCATCGAATATCAAGGTCGGCACCTGCGCGGCTCGGCTCGCCACGGTCTGCAGCGCGAGGCTCAAGCGCGAGAGCTCCCCGCCCGATGCCACTCGTGTGATCGGCTGTGGCGCAACGCCGGCGTGCGCCGCGACGCGCAGCTCGACTGTCTCGAGTCCGTGGCGCGTGGCAGCATCGAGAGGAACAAGGACCGCCTCAAAACGTCCCCCCACCATGGCAAGATCCTGCATCGCCTCGGTCACTTGCCGCGAGAACCGCGTTGCGGTCGCGCCACGCTGTGCAGACAGCGTTTTCGCCAGCGCGACGCACGCGGCATGTGCCTCGTCCTCGGCGCGGCGCAGCACATCGAGATCGTGACCCGCTCCCAGTTCTTCCAGACGCGCCCTGGCGCCATCCAGCAGTTCGGGGAGGCGCTCCGGATCGATGCGGTGCTTGCGCGCGGCGCCATGCACGGCGTCCAGTCGCTGCTCCACCTCGCGCAGCCGACCGGGATCGATTTCCAGGCGCTCCCCATAGCGCCGCAACGCGTAAACCGCCTCCTGGATCTGGGCCTGCGCCGGCTGCAGCATGTCCACGATCTCGTGCAGCGTCGGATCGTATCCGAGTACATCCTCGAGCCGCGCGACCACGTGATTCACGCGCGACAGTGCGCATTCGTCACCCTCCGACAATGCCTCCAATCCATGCTGGGCCGCCTCGGCAAGGCGTGTCCCGTGCATGAGCCGCGAGCGCTCGACGGCAAGCGCCTCCCATTCTTCGCTGCTGAAACCCAATGCTTCCAGTTCACGCACCCGCCAGGCGAGTTCCTCGCGTTCGGCCGCCAACGCGCTCGCATCGCGTTCGAACCGCATTCTCTGCTCTCGCCGGCGAATCCACTCGTCGAAGGCTCGGGCAACGTCCTCCGCCAGCGCCCCAAGCTCGCCGTACGCATCCAGCAGATCCCGCTGCGTAGGCGGGCGCAACAGGGATTGATGTTGATGCTGGCCGTGAATTTCGATCAGAAGTTCGCCGGCCTCCCGCAACTGCGCGAGCGTCACCGCCCTGCCGTTCACGAAACCGCGGGAGCGCCCCGCACGATCGACGACCCGGCGCATCAGGCACGCACCATCGTCGCTGCCGAGCGCGTTCGATTCCAGCCATTGTGCAAGACGCGCATTGGCGTCAACATCGAACTCGGCGCTGACTTCGGCACGTTCTGCGCCCTCGCGCACCGCCAAGGCGTCGGCCCGGTCCCCGAGCGCCAGTGCGAGCGCTTCGATCAGGATCGACTTGCCGGCTCCCGTCTCGCCGGTCAGTGCCGTGAATTCCGGCGCGAACTCGAGCTCCAGGCGATCAACGATCGCGAAGTCGCGGATCGACAGGCTGCGCAGCATTCGCGGTGTGAAACGTGAAATGTGAAACGTGAAACGGAGCACCCTCTTCCCCGTAACCGGGGGAGAGGGTCGGGGTGAGGGGGATCACTTTTCACGTTTCACTATTCACTCAATTTCATTCCCTGTTCCAGTTGAGCTTCTCGCGCAGCATCCCGTAATAGCGG
>JACQGN010000039.1 GCA_016199545.1 Betaproteobacteria bacterium
CCTTCGGGCCCGGTTTCCTTGCCGATGCCGTCGCCGGGAATGTAGGCGATTCTGTATTTCTTCATATCCGATCCTCGAACTCCCGAAAAACCTCAGAAGCATGTAACCGCCGATGAACGCCGATAAGAATCAGAAGGCAAATCACCGCGCTAACATACTGAAGAACACAGTTTCTAGATGCGATTCGGTCGTGGTGCTGGACTTTGCGCTTTATCAGCGTCTATCGGCGTTCATCGGCGGTTTAAATCTATCTTGAAGTATTGCAGGTATAGCGCGCTGATGCCCGATCTGCCCCTACGCGTGGAATCAGAATGGGAGTCGGCCGATAAGCCGGGTTCTGTCGGAAGCTTATGCTCCCGTGACAGTCATTCCTCTCGACGCGCGGTTGCCCGCGCGCTCTAGCCACCTACCCGCAAGCTCGGTGGGTCACGTCGTCGCTTGCCTATTTGGTGTTGCTCCGGGTGGAGGTTGCCATGCCGTTCGCGTTACCGTGAACGCGGTGCGCTCTTACCGCACCTTTGCACCCTTGCCTGTGCCTTGCGGCCATCGGCGGTTCATTCTCTGTGGCCCTGTTCCTCGCCTCGCGGCGGACGGTCGTTAGCCGTCACCCTACCCTGTGGAGCCCGGACTTTCCTCTCCGTATCGAATCGATACGCAGCGACTGTCTGGTCAGCTTCGAGTGCGGATTGTAGCAGGGGAGCCGCCGGAGGGCTCGCGCTCCCGAGAATCGCGGGCGGCGCGGCGCACTGCCGGCATCTCATGCACGGCGGCCAGCACGCGCAATAGCGCATCCAAGGCAGTGGCAACATCACGCTGCGCCACCCGGAAAGCAATGCCGAGTGTGGAAGGATGCGGAGCGCGCGGCGATGTCATCGTGACTGCGTACCGTTTCTCCTCTTAACGCACCGGCGTCGCGCCGGAAGACACCAGTTGCCAAGCGACGTTTTCGCCAGCCCGGAAAGGCACCAGCCGATCGGCGCCGAAAGGCACTTCCGGCGCCACGCGCCATGCGTTCTCGATCAGCGTGATCGTGTGCTGATTACGCGGCAGGCCGTAGAAATCCGGGCCGTGGAAACTTGCGAACGCCTCGAGTCGCGCGAGTTCTCCCGACGCTGCGAACGCTTCGGCGTAGAGCTCGATGCCGGCGTGCGCGGTGTAGATCCCGGCGCAGCCGCATTCCGTCTCCTTGGTGTGGCGCGCGTGAGGCGCGGAATCCGTGCCGAGGAAAAACTTCGGATTGCCGCTGGTCGCGGCCTCGAGCAGCGCGCGCCGGTGCATCTCGCGCTTCAGCACCGGCAGGCAAAAGTGATGCGGCCTGACCCCGCCCGCGAACAGTGCGTTGCGGTTGAGCAGAAGATGGTGCGCGGTGATCGTCGCGGCCACCCGGGGCGGCGCATCGAGCACGAAGCGCACGGCCTCGCGCGTCGTGATGTGCTCGACCACCACCCGCAGGCGTGCGTAGCGTTCCACGAGCGGCGCCAGCACGCGCTCCAGGAACACCCGCTCGCGATCGAACACATCGACCTCGGGATCCGTCACTTCCCCATGCACCAGAAGCGGCAGCCCGTGCTCCTCCATCGCTTCGAACACCCGCTCGCAACGCGCGAGATCGGTCACGCCCGAGTCGGAATGGGTGGTGGCCCCCGCAGGATAGTACTTCACTGCATGAACCGCGCCGCTCTGCATCGCCCGGGCGATCTCGCGCGGGTGCGTATTGTCGGTGAGGTAAAGCGTCATCAGAGGTTCGAACGCGGCGCCCTGCGGTAAAGCGCCGCGCACGCGCTCGCGGTAGCTCAGCGCCAGCTCAGTGGTCACGACAGGGGGCCTCAGGTTGGGCATCACGATGGCGCGCCCAAAGCGCCGGGCCGTATCTGCC
Source organism: Betaproteobacteria bacterium (assembly GCA_016199545.1). Taxonomy (GTDB): domain Bacteria; phylum Pseudomonadota; class Gammaproteobacteria; order Burkholderiales; family SG8-41; genus DSOT01. The sequence goes on from JACQGN010000039.1 coordinate 1,877, forward strand.
AGCACCGCACGCATGGGCTCACCGTCGCGCAAATGCAGATGCCAGTCGTCGGGACGGGTGAGGGTGATCTCGTTCATGGCCGGGTCAATGGTAAACTTCTTCCTCACCCATCACGCCTCTTTTTTGATCTCGAGCGCCAGCGCATAGAGGACGTTTTTCTTCGCGCCGGTGATCCGGGCCGCGAGCGCGACCGCTTGTTTGAGGGGAACCTCGGCAAGCAGCACTTCCAGCACGCGGCGCGCACGGTCGGGCTCGTCGTCCGCACCCGCGGCGCCCTCCACGACCAGCACGAATTCGCCGCGCGTACGATTCGCGTCCGCGGCGAGCCATTGCCGCGCCTCTCCGAGCGTGCACGCATGCATCGTTTCGAAGAGCTTGGTGAGTTCGCGTGCGATCACGATGCGCCGCGCCGCCCCCAGGAGCTCGCACAGATCGGCGAGCGCCGCGTCGATGCGATGCGGCGCCTCGTAGAACACCAGCGCGCAGCGGACCGTGCGCAACGCCTCGATCACGCGCCGCCGCTCGCCCGCGCGCTGCGGCAGAAATCCCTGGAACAGGAACCTCGGATCGGAGAAACCGGCGGCGGACAGCGCCGCCGTGAGGGCGCTCGCCCCCGGGACCGGAATGACGCGATGACCCGCCGCGCGCGCAGCCGCCACCAGTTGCGCCCCCGGATCGGATATCGCCGGCGTGCCCGCATCGCTCACCAGCGCCACGGATTTTCCCTGCGCGAGCAGACGCAGCAGGTGCGGAATGACGCCCTTCTCGTTATGCGCGTGCAGCGCGGTGAGCGTCGTCGCGATCTGGTAGTGGCCAAGCAGTCGCGCCGTCACCCGCGTATCTTCAGCCGCCACCAGCGCGACGCTCCTCAGCACATCGAGTGCGCGCAACGTGATGTCGCGCAGATTCCCAATCGGGGTGGCAACTACATATAATGCGGGCCTGGAATCCCCTGCCGCAGCGCCATGCGCTTCAAACTGCTCCATCCGTGGTTGTGGGTCTGGTCCGTGGCGGCCTTACTATACGGGGGGACGGCGGGATTTGCCAGCGAACCGGCCCCCTCTTCAAAGCCCCTCGGGCGCACTGCCGAGCCGCAGCAGGCGTATGCCCATGTCGCGCTGCTGCTGCCGGCAAACTCCGCCGCCTTCGGGCGCCCGGCCGAAGCGGTGAAGAATGGCTTCCTGGCGGCGGCGAAAGCGCAGGGCAGGAACCTGCTGCCAATACGGCTTTATCCCCTCACCGACGATCCGCAATCGGCGGTGGCGGCGTACCGCGAGGCGCTCGCTGCCGGCGCGAGAATCGCGGTCGGACCGCTCACGCGCGACGCCGTTACCGCCCTCGCTGCAAGCCAGGCGGTCACGATCCCGACGCTCGCTTTGAACGTGCCGGAGGGGCGCAGCGCGTTGCCTCCTAATCTGTACGCGGTCAGCCTGCACGCCGAGTCCGAGGCGCGCCAGGTTGCGCGGCTCGCGGCGCGGGAGGGCCGGGCTTACGCCATGACCATGGTCGCCGACACGCCGCTCTCGCGGCGCATACACCAGGCCTTCATCGACGAATTCACCCGCTCGGGCGGCAGGCACGTGGCGGAACGCGCGTTCACGACCGACCTCATCCAGCTCTCGCGCATCAGGCAGACGGTCGGCAAATCCGGCGCCGACATGGCGTTCCTCGCGCTCGATTTCCCGCGTGCGCGCGCCGTGCGGCCGTACCTCGGCGCGCTTCCCCTCTACGCCACTTCCTACATCTACCCCGGCAGCGGCGGAGCGCTCGCGTACTTCGATCTGGCGAACGTACGGTTCGTGGACATGCCGTGGGTCCTGCAGCCGGATCACCCCGCGGTCATGATCTACCCGCGGCCCGGGTTCCACGCGAACCAGGAACTGGAGCGCCTTTACGCCCTCGGCATCGACGCCTTCCGCATCGCACTGGGGCTGCTCGAGGGCAAGCACGAGCCCCTCGACGGCGTGACCGGGCGGCTCACCGTGGGCAATGACCGCTACTACGTGCGTGAACTCACGCACGCGCAGTTCGCCGACGGCAAGCTCGTGATCTACGCCGATTCGCCATGAACCGCCGCGGCGAAGCGGCCGAAACGCTCGCGTGCGATTACCTGCGGGGCCAGGGCCTCGTCGTCACCGCGCGCAACTACCGCTGCCGCTTCGGCGAAATCGACGTGGTGGCACGCGAAGGAGGCACGCTGGTGTTCGTCGAAGTGCGCCGGCGCCGGTCGGAAACCTTCGGCGGCGCGGCCGCGAGCATCACGCCCGCCAAACGCTCGAGGCTCATCGCCGCGGCGCGCCATTACCTCGCGCGACTGGGCGAGGCGCCGCCGTGCCGCTTCGACGCGCTGCTCATCCGCGGCGAACCCGCCCGCATCGAATGGATCCGGGACGCATTTGGAGAGTGAGAGCGCGAGCGCGGCACGATGCGCGAGAGACGCGGCGGTGCCGAATCGGTAGAATAGCCGCAACCGTACCAAGAAATGGATCTCATCAGCCGCATCAGCGAGAACTTTTCCGAGAGCGCGCACCTCAAACTGCAGGTGATGGATGCGCTCGCGCGGCCCATCGCGGCCGCGGCCGAACGGATGGTGCAATGTCTGAACCAGAATGGGAAGATACTCGCCTGCGGCAACGGCGGCTCGGCCGCGGATGCGCAGCATTTTTCCTCGGAACTCCTGAACCGTTTCGAGAAAGAACGTCCGGGACTGGCCGCGATCGCGCTCACCACCGACACATCGACGCTCACCGCGATCGCCAATGACTACGACTACGAACAGGTATTTTCCAAGCAGGTGCGCGCGCTGGGGGACGCGAAGGACCTGCTGCTCGCGATCTCGACCAGCGGCAATTCGCGCAACGTGGTCGCGGCCATCCAGGCCGCGCACGAGTGCAGGATGAGCGTGGTTGCGCTCACCGGGCGCGACGGAGGCAGGGTCACGGGCGTCCTGCGGGAAGCCGACACGCACATCTGCGTTCCGGCCACCAGCACGGCGCGCATCCAGGAAGTGCATCTGCTCACGTTGCACTGCCTGTGCGACGCCATCGACTGTATGTTACTGGGAGTTGACTAAATGCGTTACATACTCGTACTCAGCGCTGTATTGCTCGCCCTTCCCATGCTCACTGGCTGCGTCCCGGTCGTCGTCGGCGGCGCCGCGGCCACCGGCGTCGTCGTTGCGGAGGACCGCCGCACGGTCGGCACCATGACCGAGGATGAGAGCATCGAGTTCAAGACCCTGGCGCGCTTGCGGGAACGGTTGAAGGACACCCACATCAACGTCACAAGCTACAACCGGATGGTGCTCCTGACGGGTGAAGTGCCCGATGCCGGCGCCAAGGCCAGCGCCGAAAAGGTCGCACGCGCCGTCGACAACGTGCGCGGCGTCGTCAATGAGTTGCAGATCGCGGGCAACAGCGCGCTCTCCTCGCGCGCCAATGATTCCTATCTCACTTCAAAGGTCAAGGCCCGGTTCGTCGACGGCCAGAAGTTCAACCCGGTGCATGTCAAGGTCGTCACCGAAAGCAACGTCGTTTACCTGCTGGGCCTGGTGAAAAAGCGGGAGGCCAACGACGCCACCGATATCGCGCGCACGACCGGCGGCGTGCAGAAAGTGGTGCGGGTCTTCGAGTATCTCGACTGAGGCGCGACCGGTGACCGGTGACCGGTGAGTTCAAGCAAGACTCCGCCAGCCTTCGAGCAGAAGATCTGCCCGCCGCAGGAACTCCGCTCGCGCCTGAAAGCGGCGGCGCGGCCGGTGGTGTTCACCAACGGTGTGTTCGACATCCTGCACCGCGGCCACGTTACCTACCTGGCGCAGGCCCGCGCGCTTGGCGCAAGCCTTGTCGTGGCGCTCAATTCCGACGCATCCGTCCGCCAACTCGGCAAAGGACCGGAGCGGCCAATCAACCCCCTCGGCGATCGCCTCGCCATCGTCGCTGCCTTGGAAGCGGTAAGCCTGGTCACGTGGTTCGAAGAGGCGACGCCGCTCAACCTGATCCACGCGGTGAAGCCGGACGTGCTGGTGAAAGGCGGTGACTGGAAACCCGAGGCGATCGTCGGCGCGCAGGAGGTCCTGGCGCGGGGCGGCGCCGTGCACTCGATTCCGTTCGAGCATCCGGTTTCAACCACCGCGCTCCTCGAGCGAGCGCGCCGGGAAACCTGACCGGCGCGATCACCCTTTGGTATCGTCGGTCGCCGGGCAGCGCCCGGCCTTGATCAGGCTTCCCGGGAATCCTTGCTGAATCTCGGCGAGCTTCGCGACGACGTCTGCGCCCGGTTCGCGCACAAAGAAACGCGCCTGCTTGACGATGCCCGCTCGCGGCTCCATCACCGCCGAACGCACGCCCTTTTCCTTCAGCGTGGCGAGCCGGCCTTGCGCCGCATCTTCGGTTGAAAATATGCCGAGGGAGATGGCGTAGCGGCCGAGATTCGGGTCCTGCACGGGCGAAAAGTCGGCAATGCCGAAGGTCGTCAGCTCGCCCAGTTTCTTGTCCATCTCAGCTTTGCTCTTGAGCGGCGGAATGTGGACCCAATAACCGGTCGCATCGACCGCCACGCGTTGCAGCGAGCCTGCTGGGAGTTCGAGGCTCGCAAGCGCGGCGTCGGCGCGCGCGACGTCGGCTCCCGCCATGACGCCCCACTCGAGACAAGCTGAAACCTCGGGCCGCGCCTTGCTCTCGGCGGGCTTGATGATCCGCATCCGGTCCGCGTTGATCTGCAATCCGGTACCGGATCGGGCAGCGCCGCGGTCGCGCGCCACGAACGCGTAGGCGTAGAACGCCACGTTCGCCAGTACCAGCAGGAGAAACAGGGCTCTCATTCAAGCGCGATGCGCAGCAGTCCTTCCAGCACCAGATTATCCACCACCTCGAGCGTCGCGTTAAGCCGCGGGGCGATGAGCGATGCCCCGCCCCCCGACAGCACCACGAGAGGCGTACCCTGCCCGGTCTCTTCCATGAAGCGCACCATCCGCTCCACGCTCCCGGCGAGCGCATTGACCGCGCCGCTCATGACCGCATCCGCCGTCTTGTCCGGAAAATAGTAAAACGCGCCGTCCTCGACTCGAAGCTGCGCGGTGTGCTGCGCGAGCGCGTCGCGCATGAGTTCGAGCCCCGGCACGATGATCCCGCCCAGGAATACGCCTTCGTCGGATAGCGCATCGACTGTCAGCGTGGTACCCACGTTGACCACGGCGCACGACCGCTGGAACAGGCGCCAGGCGCCGATGAGCGCAGCCCAGCGGTCCGACCCCAGCTGGGCCGGATCGGCGTAGCTGCTGCGCACGCCGCACTGCCGCGCCCGGCCGACGATCCACCGCGGCTCCACCTGAAACGATGCGAGCGCCGCGGCAACGATGCTTCCCACCGCGGGGCCGGCAACGTTGGAGACCACGATGCGCGCCGGCGCGGGCAGAGTCGCGAACCCACCGCCGAGTTCGCTGGCGTCCCGCGTGGCGAGCCATCCCTGCCTCACCCAACCCTGTGTGTCCGCCAGGCCCCACTTGATGCGGGTGTTGCCGGCATCGATCGCTAGAATTCGCATACGCCAATGGTAATGGGTGATCGGTAATGGGTAATCGGACAAAGCCCCTCACTCATGACTCATCACTCATTACGTGCTGCGCAGGGCGCAGAGTGATATCGCCGGTGTGATACCGCTGCAGCGCCGTTGCCGTCTCCACCAATAATGCGCCGTCGCCGGCCACGCCGCGCGCGACGCCGGACTCCACTCTGCCGTCGGGCAGGGCCAGTGTGACCACCCGCCCCTGGTACGCGTGACGGCGCTGCCATTCGCCATGGAGTGCGCCGAACCCCTCGCTTGCAAATTCCTCCAGCATCCGGTGGAGTTCCACCAGCGAGCGCGCCAGCACCTCGTTGCGATCCAGAGTCTTGCCGCACGCGGTCTCAAGATCGGTGATGGGCTGGTCCACCCGCTTGCGCACCGACTCCGAAAGGCGCACGTTGATGCCGATGCCGATCACAGCGAGGCTCGGACCCAGCGCATCGCCCTGCATTTCGATCAGGATGCCAGCCAGCTTGGCGCCGCCCCATAGCACGTCATTGGGCCACTTCAGCATCGCACCAGCCCCGCCGAGCGACTCGAAAACCCGCGCCAGCGCAACGCCCACGGCGAGGCTCAGCCCGGCCAGCGCGCCAGCACCGCGCTCGAAACGCCACAGCAGCGAGAAGGTGAGCGCACCCCCGATGCCCGCGTGCCAGGCGCGGCCCATCCTGCCGCGTCCGGCCGCTTGATTCTCGGCGGCGACGGCGGCGGCGCTGGGCGCGCCGGCATTCGCCCGCTGCATCAACAGCGTGTTGGTCGAACCCACGCTGTCCACCACTTCCAGCGCGAATTGCGGCGCGGCGGCGCCCATGTGGTGCGCGATCTGCGCGGCGTCGAGCACGGATACGGGCTGCGACAGCCGGTAGCCGCGGCCGCGCACCCTGTGGATCTCCAGTCCCGCGCGTTCGAGTTCCCGCACCGCGAGCCACACGCTGCCGCGCGACACGCCGGCGGCGCGCGCGATGTCCTCGCCCGAGCGAAAACGCCCGTCCGCGAGCAGGCGCAGGGCGACAAACTGCAACGATGGCATATCGAAAGTATAGATCAACGCGCCCGCGGCACCTCGCACTGATGCGGCTCGACGCGTGCTGCGCCGCCCGCGCGGCAACACCTGCGAATTCATTCCCGCGCAGCGGATCGTGCTGCGGGCCTGCTAGAATCGAATCCCGTGGCAGAAAACCCGTGATGCCATACACCGCCTCCGACCTCACGCGAACGACGCTCGCCGTGCTTTTCATCGGCGGGCTGATCGCAGCGTCGTTCTGGATCCTGCGGCCGTTCCTGGGCGCGATCGTGTGGGCGACCATGATCGTGGTGCCGACGTGGCCCATCATGCTCAGGGTCCAGGCGCGGTTGCGGAACCGGCGGGGCTATGCCGTCGCCGTGATGACGCTCGGGCTGCTGCTGGTGCTGGTCGTGCCGCTGACGCTGGCGATCGGCACCGTCGTGGAGAACGCCGATGTCATCGTCGGCTGGGCAAAATCGCTCGCCTATTTCAACCTGCCGCCCCCTCCGGAATGGGTCGGCAATCTGCCGGTGGTCGGTGCGCGCGTGGCGCAACTCTGGGAGCAGGCGGCGGCATCAGGCATGCAGGAGCTCGCCGCCAAGGCGGCGCCTTATGCCGGCAACGCCGCGAAATGGTTTGCCGCGCAAATGGGAAGCGCGGGCCTCGTGCTGGTGCAGTTTCTGCTCACGGTGGTGATCGCGGGCATCCTGTATGCGACCGGGGAGCATGCCGCTGTCGAAATGCGGCGGTTCGGGCGGCGCCTTGCGGGCGAGCGCGGGGAAGACGCGGTGCGCCTCGCCGGCCAGGCGATCCGCGGCGTTGCGCTCGGCGTCGTGGTCACTGCGCTCGCGCAGTCGCTGCTGGGCGGAATCGGACTTGCAATCTCCGGCGTGCCGTTCGCCGCTTTGCTGACCGGCCTGATGCTCTTCCTGTGCATCGCCCAGGTCGGTCCGACGCTGGTGCTCGCCCCCGCCGTCGTCTGGCTCTATTGGAGCGGCGAGACCGCATGGGGCACGGTATTGCTCATCTTCGCCATCGTCGCCGGCACCATCGACAACTTTCTGCGCCCGCTGCTGATCAGGATGGGCGCCGACTTGCCGCTGTTGCTGATATTCGCCGGCGTGATCGGCGGCCTGATCTCGTTCGGCTTGATCGGCATCTTCGTCGGTCCCGTCGTGCTCGCGGTCGCCTACACCCTGCTCCAGGCGTGGATGGACGACGCGCATGAGGCAGGCGTCGCGGCAATCCCCGCGCCACCTCCCGCAATTGAACAGGACAACCCGCCCGCCGGCGGCGTCCCGGAGTGAGTTGCCATGTACGCGGTAATATTTGAAGTGCGGCCCAAAGCGGGCCGCGAACAGGAGTACCTCGCGCTCGCGCAGGAGCTGCGCGCCGAACTCGAGAAGATCGACGGCTTCATCTCGATCGAGCGCTTCGCGAGCCTTTACACCGAGGGCAAGCTGCTTTCGCTCTCGTTCTGGCGCGACGAGGCCGCGGTCGAGCGCTGGCGGGCGCACGCCGGCCACCGCGCGGCGCAACGGCGCGGACGCGACGAGATCTTCGCGGACTACCGCATCCGCGTGGCAGGCGTCGTGCGCGACTACGGCATGAACGAGCGGGCGCAGGCCCCGCAATGAAACAGATTATTGCAATGGGCGGAATGGCCCTGCCCCCGGACCTCGACAACCTGCTGCTGATCGACTACTTCCTCAAGCAGACGCGCAGGCGCCGGCCGCGGGTGTGCTACGTCGGCGCGGCGAGCGGAGATGCGGAAGCGGGGTGCCTGCGTTTCTACGCCGGGTTCAGCCGTTTCCAGTGCCGGCCGACGCACCTGCCGCTGTTCGCGCGCACCCCGCGCAACCTCGAGTCGGTCGTGATGAGCCAGGATGCGATTTTCGTCGGCGGCGGCAATACCCGCAGCATGCTCGCGGTCTGGCGCGACTGGGGACTCGACGCTCACCTGCGCACGGCGTGGGAGTCCGGCATCGTGCTCGGCGGCTCCAGCGCGGGCTCGATCTGCTGGTTCGAGCAGGGACTCACCGACTCCCTCGCGGGACCGCTCACGAGCCTCGACTGCCTCGGCCTGCTCGCCGGCAGCAACTGCCCGCACTACGACAGCGAGCCGCTGCGCCGGCCCACGTTTCGCAAACTCGTCGCCGCGGGCGGGATGATGGACGGCGTCGCGGCAGACGACGGCACTGCGCTGCATTATGTGGATGGCAGGTTGCTGCGCGCAGCCAGCAGCCGGCCGCACGCCCGCACCTGGCGAGTGCGCCGCTCGGGCCGGCGCGCGATAGAAACCCGCATCCCAACGTTCTACCTCGGCAAGTCCTGACTCGCGCAGTTGATCATAAAAAGAGCGGACTGCGGCGGCCCCAGCCCTCGTCCCATGCCCTTCTCCCGGGGCAACATGATGCAGTTGCCTCCCTCACCCCTAGCCCCTCTCCCGGAGGGAGAGGGGAACGTCGCGGCGCTGATGCGCAACAACCGGACGGAGAAGGGAATTTCGAGCCCCCTCTGTCCCTTCGGTAGAGAGATCGGGAATGAGGAATCGCGCGGTAGAATAACCTCATGAACGAAGCACGCAAGCCGCCCAGTGGCGCCAGGCGCCCGCCCGCGCAGTCGAACTTCATCCGCACCAGCATCGAGGCCGATCTCGCCTCCGGAAAACACGCCGCGCGCGGCTGGGGCGGACGGCCCGGCGCGGCTGCCGTGCACGCGGGCGCAGCGCCCGATCCAGCGCGAATCCGCACGCGCTTTCCGCCGGAGCCCAACGGCTATCTGCATATCGGCCACGCGAAATCGATCTGCCTCAATTTTGGCCTCGCGCTCGAGTACGGCGGCGCGTGCCACATGCGCTTCGACGACACCAACCCGGAGAAGGAAGAACAGGAGTACGTCGATTCGATCGTCGAAGCAGTGAAATGGCTGGGGTTCGACTGGGGTACCCGTCTCTACTACGCAAGCGACTATTTCGACTTCATGTACGAAGCCGCGGAGTACCTCATCGGCGCGAAACACGCGTACGTGGACAGCCTGTCCGCCGAGCAGATGCGCGCCCTGCGCGGCACCCTCACCGAGCCCGGCAAGGTGAGCCCGTACCGCGACCGCACGGCAGACGAGAATCTCAAGCTCTTCCGCCAGATGCGGGACGGCAAGTTCGCCGAGGGCGAGCACGTGTTGCGGGCGAAGATCGACATGGCTTCGCCCAATATCAACTTGCGCGACCCCGCGATCTACCGGGTGAGGAAGGCGGCGCATCACCGCACCGGCGACAAGTGGTGCGTCTACCCGATGTACACCTACGCGCACCCGATCGAGGACGCGCTGGAGAGAATCACGCATTCGCTGTGCACGCTCGAGTTCGAGGACCAGCGCCCGTTCTACGACTGGCTCCTCGAGCGGCTGGCCGATGGCGGGATGCTGGCGCGGCCCCTGCCGCAGCAGATCGAATTCGCGCGGCTCAATCTCACCTACGTCGTGCTGTCCAAGCGCAAACTGATTCAGCTCGTCGCGGAAGGCCACGTCGGCGGCTGGGACGACCCGCGCATGCCCACGCTCGCCGGCGCGCGCCGGCGCGGTTACACGGCGGAGGGCTTTCGTCTTTTCGCCGAGCGCATCGGCGTCGCGAAGGCGGACTCGTGGATCGAGTACTCCATGCTCGAGGAATGCATGCGCGATGTGCTGAACGAGAGTGCGCAACGGCGAATCGCGGTGCTCGACCCGGTGCGGCTCGTGATCGACAACTACCCTGCCCAGCGCGAAGAGGAATGCCGCGCGCCCAATCACCCGCAGAAACCCGAACTGGGCAGGCGCGCCGTGCCCTTTGCACGCGAGCTGTGGATCGAACGCGAAGATTTCACGGAAAGCCCGCCCAAGGGTTATTTCCGCCTCTTCCCCGGCAACAAGGTGCGGCTGCGCTATGGCTACGTGGTCGAGTGCACGGGTTGCGAGAAAAACGCGCAGGGCCACGTCATCGCCGTGCACTGCAACTACGATCCCGATACCCGCTCCGGCACGCCGGGTGCCGACAAGGTGAAGGTCAAGGGCAACATCCACTGGCTGAGCGCCCGGCATGCGCACCCCGCCGAAGTGCGGCTTTACGATCGGCTCTTCAAAGTCCCCTATCCCGGAAGATCCTCCCCTCTCCCTGCGGGAGAGCGGCCGGGGGTGAGGGAGGATGGCGATGAGCACTCGTGGCTCGGCGACCTCAACCCCGACTCGAAGCGAATCATCACCGCGTATCTGGAATCCTCTCTGTGCGACGCGGCGCCGGAGGAACGCTTCCAGTTCGAGCGGCACGGCTATTTTGTTGCGGATCGCGTGGACTCGAAGCGACGGGCCCCGGTGTTCAACCGCGCGGTGACGCTCAGGGATTCGTGGACCAAATAGGCCGCGGCGATCGCATACACGCCACTCGCACGGGACACGTCCATGCTCGACAAGGCGATCAAGCCGAGTTCCATCGTGAACTATCTCGACCAGTACGTCATCGGTCAGGATGACGCCAAGAAGATACTGGCGGTCGCCGTCTACTCGCACTACCGGAAAATCGCGAACGCACAGCGCGAGGACGTCGAGATCACCAAGAGCAACATCCTGTTGATCGGCCCCTCGGGCACGGGCAAGACGCTCTTGTGCGAGACGCTCTCGCGCATCCTCGCGGTGCCGTTCGTCACCGCGGACGCGACGTCCCTCGCGCAGACGCGTTACGTCAACGAGGAAATCGAGGCCATCCTGCGGCGCCTTCTCGACAAGGCCGGCGGCGACGTGGGCCGCGCCCAGAACGGGATCGTCTTCATCGATGAAATAGACAAGCTCAAGTCGACCGACGGCGAGCCGCGCAGCGTCTCCGGGGAAAGCGTGCAGCACGCGCTGCTGAAGATCATGGAAGGCTCGCCCGTGAGGCTGCACGACGGGCAGTATCTCGACACCACCAACATACTCTTCATCTGCGGCGGCGCGTTCGTCGGCCTGGAGGAGATCATGTTGAAGACCCGGGGTTTCGGCTTCATCGCCACCACCGGCGACGACGACTACAACATCCTCGAGCGGCTCAATACGCGCGTCAAACCCACCGACCTGTTCCGCTACGGGCTGATTCCCGAATTCACGGGGCGGCTGCCCATCATCGCGCGCCTGCAGGACCTCACGCGGGACATGCTGGTGCGGATCATGACCGAACCCCGGAACTGCATCTACAACCAGTTCCGGGAGATCTTCCGCAACGAGGGCGTCGAGCTGAGCGTCGAGCAGCGGGTGTTCGAGGAGATCTCCCAGCTCGCCATCGAATACAAGACCGGCGCGCGCAGCCTGCGGGGGCTGTTCGAGGAACTGATCACCCCCATCCTGTTCGTGGTGCCCGATGATTCCGCCGTGAAGAAAGTCGAGATCGCCTCCCTGCTCAGCGAACCAACCTTGATCAGGAGCCCGCGGGCATAATGCCGGGGCGTTCGCCTACCTCCAGTTACGCATACGCGGCACGGCCACGCCGGGCCCGGGGGCGCCGCCGCCCGGACTGATCGTGTTCTACTGGCACTTCGCGCGCCAGACCAAGGGCTGCTACGCGCTCATAAGTGCGGCGCCCCAACGTTTCTTAACGGCAATGTTCGTCGATCATGCGTTCGATGGCTGCCGAGCAGGCCGCGCAGAAATAGTCCGTCTGGAGTGAGAACATGATGCAATCCACTTCGGAGCGGAACACGCCTTTCGCATAGCCGTTCGCGCCTTCGAAGAGACCGACCCGGCGCCCTCTTCCGTTCTTCGCGAGCAGGGCTGCCTGCCGCCCGCGTTCCCGTTCCAGGAATTTCTCGACGGCCGCTTCTTCCGCGCCAGATTCCCGAAGCCCGTTGTAGCGCCTCACATAGTCCGCGAAGTACGTTTCATACTCCGCCTTGTTCCATCGCGTGGGCCGCGGACCCGCCTCGGAGAGAGGATCCCGCCACTTCGCGTGGTGCGGGGAAATCGTGACGTTGGGGTGCCACGGCTCGCCGGTTCCAGGGAAAACCGGACCACCGGCCGCCGGGACGTAATACTCGTCGGCGAGGCCGCCGATCGCATGCGCGAATTCGTGGACGACGAGATATCTCGCCGCCGCGCTGTCGATCGCCACGACCGCCGGGCCGCCGAAATACGAACTGCCGCCGTAGCGCCGGGCATTGGCGAGGATCAGCACGAAATCGTATGGCGCCGCCGCGGCAACCTCCCGCACGGCATGGTTGTTCCCGTCGGCGAGCGACCGCTCCGATCCGCCGGTGTAGTAGGCGCAGCGGAAGACGGTGTCCTTGTTCAGCCCGAGGTAGGCATCGGTCACGCCGCTGCTGGCGCTCGGCGCAAACACCGCATACACGTTGAAATCCAGCTTGCGCTTCGTGAACGGGTCAACCGAGAAGAGATAGCCCGCCGCGCGCGCCGCGTCGCTCACGAATTTGGGGTACTCGGATTCGAGGTAGCCGTCACCGAGTATCGCGAGATCGACTTTCGCGTGAGGCTCGCCGCCGGCAAAGATGAGGTGAACGCGCGTTGCAATTTCTCCAGGCGCCCGTTCCACGCTGTCTGCATTCGGGTCGATCGTGACACTCGATACCACGTGGACGGCGCCCTCCTCCCGCCGCTGCTCGATTTCTGCGCGCACCGGTCGTTGCGGCGCGGGGAAACGAACGCTGATCCGGGTGGTTCCGGAGCGCGCCGCCGGCTCGAGGTTGGTGTCAAAGCCCTGCCGAAAGAGCAGCGCGCCGCTGACCGAATCGTAGACGGATAACCGGTAATCGCCCCAATCGAGGCCGCCGGCGAGGTTCTTCCGTCGCCCGGACCACTTCCGTTCGAAGCGAACCCGCTCGAGCGTGAACTCCTCGGCTCCATTCCTCCGCCACTGACGCAGATCGAGCCGCAGCGCCCCTTCTGCAACATCCGGGGTTGATGCGGGTGGAGTTTTCGCCTGCTCGGGAGGACTGCACGCGGGGATCAACAACGACAGCCCCGCCGCCCCGGTGCGTCTCAACACGCTGCGGCGGGCAGGCGAAAAACGCGCGTGCGACGCGGGCATTACATAGGCATTATTTGTTGACCGTCACGGGTCACCAGCCGCTGGTCACTGATCCATCAGACCTCGACCATTGCGAAGTCGCCCTTGCTGGCGCCGCAATCCGCGCAAGTCCAGGTCTCTGGCACATCCGCCCAGCGCGTACCGGCGGGTATGCCCTCTTCCGGTATGCCCTTCTCCTCGTCGTACGTGAAAGCGCACAACAGACATTGCCACTGCTTGAACCCCGCAGCGCTCGAGAGCGCGTGACTCTCGGCCACGCGCGGCGCGACCCGCGGAAAATTGAGGATCAGGGCCTCGAGCCCCTGCGCGCCGGCATGGATCTGAAAAGGACCCTCGTCCGGCTTGATGTGCACGACGGTCAGCGCCTGCCGTTCGCGGTTGTCATGCAACAAGCTGCCCTTCACCACGACCACGTACTGGCCGTCGCCACTGTCAGGTGCGGGCGCAGTGGTGCGCGCGCGTGGCGCCATGGCGAGCGATCTGACGAAAAGCCCCTGATCGTCCGTGATCTCGGGGATGTCCTGCACGCTCACGCCCGATCCGGCCGCTGGAAATGCAGCAGAAGTAGTAACTTGCCAGGGTTTGCGATCGGCGCGCTGCTTCAAATTCGGCAGCGCCCCGGGCAGGCGCTGCGCGCCCGGATCGTAGCGCGTGCGCAGCGTCATGAAGGTCCATCCCGACACCTCGTCGGCATGCAACGGACCGTAGGGCGTATAGGCGCGCGCGAAATGAACGTTGAACGGTGCAACTTCGTGCCGCCCAAACTGACCCTTGCCCTGGACGAGGATCTGGAATTGATCCACCGCGTGAAAGTGGGCGCAGGAGCGGTCGCCCGGATCGTACTTTGCGAGAAATGCGGTGGGCGCATCGGGCGTGTCCGGCGTCGCCCTGAAAAAACCGAAATTCATCGAAGCCGGCCGGTCCGGTCCGCCCATGTTTTTCCGGATCTGATCGGGTCTGATTTCATCGAATGCGACAACCAGGGACATGCATTACCTCCGGAGATTCAAGAGTTTTGGCGGGGCAATCATAGCATCGGAGTGGAGCGATGAGTGCACAACGCAGAGTGATGAATGAATGGCCCTGACGACCACTTTGCACTCTGCACTTTGCGCTTTGCACTCCGCACTTTCGCTAGTCCGCCCGTATGTTCGCCCGGGCGATGATCTTCGCGTACTTCGCGACCTCGCGCCCGAAGAACACGCCAAGTTCCTCGGGTGTGCTGCCCACCGGCTCGGCGCCATCGGTCGTGAGGTGCTTTCGCACCTCGGGCAACGCGAGCCCCTTCACCGTTTCAGCGTGCAATTTGGCGACGATGTCCTTCGGCGTGCCCGCCGGCACGAACATCGCGTACCACTGATCGCATTCGACGCCGGGATAGATTGAACCGAGGGTCGGCAGTTGCGGCAGAATGGCCGACGGCTTCGCCGTAGTCACCGCGAGCGGGCGCATCTTGCCGACGCGGATGTGCGGGATGCTCGCGAGCACCGAGGTGAAGCGGAAATCGACTTCACCCGTGAGCAAAGCGACGAGCGCGGGACCGCCTCCCTTGTAGTGGATGTGCAGGACCTCGAAGCCCGCCGCCTGCTTGAGCATCTCGATTGCAAGGTGGCTGGTGGTGCCGGCGCCGTTGGTGCCCGCGTTCATCCCGCCCGGGCGCTTCTTCGCCAGCGCAACGAGTTCCTGCGGCGTTTTCGCCGGCACGCTGGGATGCACCGCCAGCAGGAGCGGCACCGATACGAGCCAGCTCACCGGCGCGAGGTCCTTGAGCGGGTCGAACGTGAGCTTCCGGTGCAGGCTCGCGTTGACGGAGAGCGATGCCGTCGTCACCAGGATGGTGTAGCCGTCGGGCGGCGACTTGGCGACGATCTCTGCGCCGATGAGACCGCCCGCGCCGGGCCGGTTCTCCGCGAAGAATGTCTGCCCGAAAGTCTCGGTGAACCGCTTCGCGAACAGCCGGCCCATCTGGTCGGTCCCGCCGCCCGGGGGAAACGGCATCACGATGCGCACCGTTTTCGCCGGCCACGCCTGCGCGCCGGCGTGCGGCGCGAACGCCACCGCGAACACAATCGCGGCTGCCCTCGCGGCGCCGCTTGCTACGCTCACATTCATTCCATTTTCTCCCTTCGCGAATTTGCCGCCGATCGCCGAGCAATAGGGGACACCCAGCGGCCGGCGCATGTCAAGTGAGCGGGCATCATTCACGGAAATAGTCATTGACCCCCGCAGTTGAACCGCGTATAAGTGAACGAGGCGTTTAGTTTCTCCCCTTGGGTCCGTGGTTTCCGGGCCGCTATTTCAGCCGCATCGATCCGCAAGGCTTGGGATTAAACCTACCCGGGCTTGCCCCCGTTCATCGTAGTCTCAAGGATGCCATGGCCGCCATTCGTGCAACATTGCTGGTCGAAGAGCTGGTTTGCCGCCACGGTTTGAGTCGCCCGAGGAGTGTGTCGGACTTTGCTCCGACACGCTCCTTACACGAAACCGCCCGCAGGCAAAGGGCGAGATTGAATTTGGAAATACCTGAATTCGGCCTGGTTCGTGCCCTGGCGATGGCCAAAACAGGTCTTTTCACCGCGCTCCGTTGCAAGTCTGCGAGCGGTTTTGCATTAAGCAGCCTGCCGGAACTTCAAGTCCGGCAGGCTGCTAGGGAATGAGCCATGGATCAGGCCGTCGGTTTTGACGAATTGCACTGGCTGCAGGAGCTGACTTACAAGACGCAGAAGGCGGAAATGCCCGCGCTGATCGAAACACGCCTCCTGAAAAGAAAGCTCATCGAGCGCAAGGACGGCCGCTGCTCGCTCACGCCGCGAGGTCTGATCGCGCTCGCCAAGCTAGCCTGACGCGCCCGGCGCGGCAGTCTGTATGAAGAGTGGCTAACATAATGAACCACGTGTGCGGGTCATTGCGTTAGGCACTCTAAGTAGGAGGAAAGCATGAAGGCTAAGAAGATGCAAGTCGAGAATGGTGTCGGGAGGGTACTCGTCGGCCCGAAAAAGCTGCGGAACTGTTATGCCCGCATCGTATCCCAGAAAGACGGTTCCGGGCGCATCGAACGGCTCGATACCGCATCCGGAACCTGGTTCGAGGCTCACGAGAGCGTTACTTTCAGCGAGGTGTGGAGCGCGCCGTCGGTGCCCGCATCGCCATGGACCGACATCGAGCGCAAGCGCTGATCCATCACGCCGGAGCCGGGATCATCTGACGCGAGGCGGCTTGCACGTTCGATGATCACCGAGAAAATTACGGTGCGTGTAACCGAAACCGGGCAGATGCTGGACCTCGTGGTGCTCGAGAAGCGAGCCGAACGGATTCAGGTGGTGCTCGGTGAAGGGATCCACAACGTCAAGTGCGATCTCGCGCCGACTCGAAACGGGCTTGCATACGTGGGGACCGTGATGGGCCGGGAGATCGTGTACGAGCGAAGCCGCGAACAGGTGCAAGCCGATATCGACCGGCTCAATCCGGTCATGCGCAAACCGCAACGCCGTTGAGCGGCGCCCGCCGCCGACGCCCGGACCTTCCTCCTTACGTCTTCAGCCTTGCCCCTGCTAAGGGCAGGGTAGGACTCGATTGGGCCGGTGTAACATTTCCGGGCCCAATGCGTTCAAAGAGAAGGGTCATGCACGATTGGCCTGTTCACCCCTGAGCAACAGTCGATGGCGCCAGCACGTATCGTCGGACTCGCCCTTTGCCTCCTCGCGGCAGGTTGCGCCATGACGGGGTGCGTGGCGCCGCGCGAACCGCCCAAGGATGCCGCGCTGCCGGGAGGGACGGTTGCGGTCGAGCCGCCCGCCAAGACGCGGGGCGGGACGGCTGCGGTCAAGCCGGAAGTCGGTCAGGAGCAACCGCCTGTGTCCGGTTCCGCGGGTCAGGGACACACCGCGACCGAAGCACCTGCCACGCGGACGGATGCGCCGGCACCCGTGACCGAGGTGCCAATACGCAAGGCCCCTCCGGCCAAGACCGAAGCACCTGCCGCGCGGACGGATGCGCCGGCTCCCAAGATCGTCTCGCCCCCCGTCAAGACTGCGGCCAGGGCTCCCGCGGCTCCTCCACCTGCGGCAAAAGTCACAAGGAAGGAAAGCGCAGCTCCCGCACCCGTGAAGCCGCCGGCGCTGGATCTGGCAGCGCTGGAGAAGCGGCTCAAGGAGACGAGCGCAATCGGCGTGTTCACCAAGCTCACGCTCAAGAACCAGGTCGATGATCTGCTCAACCGCTTCCGCGCGTACTACGAGGGGCGCGCCAAGACCACCCTGGCCGAACTGCGGCAACCGTACGATCTGCTGATCCTCAAGGTGCTCGCGCTGCTGCAGGACGGCGACCCGTCGCTCGCCCGTGCCGTCGCGGATTCGCGCGAAGCGATGTGGGGAATTCTTGCGGATCCCGCGAAGTTCAAGGCTCTTTGAGGAGCAGGAGTGACACCATGAACAAACGAGTGAAGCGATGGGCTCCGATTGTTGCGCTGACGGCGTTCTTTGCCGGGACGTCGCCCGCCGCGGACATGCTTTCCAAGGATCTCACGTCGACGATCGCGCTTCTCGGCCTGCCGTGCGGACAGGTCGTCAGCGCAAAACGGCTGGGCGAGAACGACTACCTCGCAACGTGCAGCAACAAGATGCGCTACCGCGTATTTGTGAACGCCCAGGGACGCGTCGTCGCGCAGAGACAGTAACGACGGGAGCCGGCGCCGGAGGGCTCAGTCGCCGATCGCGCCGATTTTCGGTACTTGCCATTTCTCTACGGGAGGTGCCATGCGACTTGAGGGAAAAACGGCGCTGATCGCAGGCGCGAGCCGCAACATCGGCAAGGCCATCGCGCTGACGCTTGCCCGCCAAGGGGCCAATGTCGTCGCGGTGGCAAGGAAGATGAACGACGAGCTCGAGCAGGTTGCCAGGGAATGCGCGGGGGGCGGGTACATGTAGCGCCCAAGAGCATGCGTCGTCCCGCCTTTCGCCTTCATCCTTTGTAGACCACCGGCGCCAGCGTCTTCTGATCGATCAGGACGTCGATCACCGCCGGCTTGCTGCTTGCGAACGCGCGTTTGAGCGCGCCCTCGAGTTCGCCAGGTTTGCGCACCTGTTCGCCGTGCGCGCCGAACACGCGCGCGAGCGCGCCGAAGTCGGGGTTCTGGTAGTCCGTCGCGTAGATGCGCCCGCCGTAATGCTCCTGCTGGAACGCGCGCTCGTTGCCGAGCCCTTGGTCATTGAACACGACGCACACCACCGGAATGTTCTCGCGCACGGCGGTCTCGAGCTCGCCGAAATTGCACATCACGCCCATGTCGCCCCCGGCGCACAACACCGGCCGGCCGGGCCGGGCCAACTTCGCGCCGAGCGCGATCGGAAGCGCCCCGCCGACCGACGCCCAGTCGTCGATGCACATGAAGGTGCCCGGCTCGTAGCTCTTGAAATAGCTGCGCACGTGCTTGCCGCCGTTGCCCGCGTCCACGACCACGATCCCGTCGCGGGGCAGCACCTTGCGGATCATGTGGGCGACGAACTGCGACTGGATCGGCTCCGCGCCGGGACGCACGTCCGCCTGCAGTTCCACCTCCCACTCGGCGCGCGCTTTCGCCACATCGGCCCATGATTTCCGCAGCCCGGCTCTCGCGGCGCGTTCGGTGAGCCCCGCGATGAAGCTCGCCGTCGAGCCCGTCACGCCGAGCGCCACCGGGAATACGATGCCGATCTGGCTCGGCGCCGCACTGTGGTGAATAATCTTCGCCTGCTCGCTGAAGATCCCGTACTTGTACATGGTCGAGAACACGTCGAAATGTGCGCCGATGGCGACGATGACGTCGGCCTTGGGCACGGTGCGGTTCGCGCTGCCGAAGCCGTTGCGGCCCAGCGGCCCGAGGGCAAGCGCGTGGGTCGAAGGAAAGGCGTCGGGCGAGTACTGCAATGCCGCGACCGGAATGCCAGTGCGCTCGGCGAGCGCCGCCATCGCGCCGGTCGCTGCTTCGTTCAACACCCCTCGCCCCACGATGAAAACCGGGCGCTCGGCGCGTGCGAGCAGCGCGAATGCCTGATCGAGCTGCGCGCTGTCGCACGAGGGCAGCACCGTGTTCCGATAGGCAGCCGGCTCGGTCGGCTCGACCGCGGTGTGCTCCAGCAGGATCTCGCTGGACGCCTCGATGTGCGCCGGCCCCTGCGGCTCCGTGAGCGCCACGCGAAAGGCCTTGCGCACCGACTCCTGCACTTTCCGCACATTGGGAATGCTGTAGGCCCATTTGGTGATCGGGCGCATGAACGGCACCTGGTCCAGGTCCTGGGTCGCATCGCGCTCGCGCATCGAGCTCTCCTGCACCCCGCACACGCTCACCACCGGCACGAATCCGCGATACGCGGCGGCAATCGCCGTGACGAGATTGGTGACGCCCGGGCCTTCCGTCGCCGTGACCACCGCCGGGCGTTTCGAGGCGCGCGCGAAGCCATACGCCATGAACGCGGCGCCCTGCTCGTGGCGCGTCAGGATGAAGCGGATCTGCGGCGTATCGCGCAACGCGTCGATCACCGCGAGATTCTGCGTGCCCGGAATGCCGAAGACGTGGTCCACGCCTTCCCGGAGCAAAGCGTCGATCAGCGCGCGCGCACCCGTTGTCGTCTTGACCTTCGTACGTTCGCTGGTATCCATGGCAACGCGGCTCCTATGAAGGGTGGTGGCGCTTCCGCTGATAGTAATGGAAAATTCCGCGCTCATGGTGCGCGCGACGCACGGAAAAGTTACACTCTTCTCTTTTGCGTCCCGCCCGCAAGTCGAATGGCGGTAATGACAACGTGCGCCGGGTTATCATTCCGCTCTACCCAAAGGCGGCGCCTGGTGGCGCTCAGTGAGGAACTCGCATGATTACGAAGGCCAAATCCAAGTCCAAGTACAACTACGACCGCACCCTGTATGCATCCGAGCGCAACGACATCGATCTGGCCATCGCCGGCGAGGCCTTGATCAGCCAGGGCCTCAAGATGCACACGGAGCCGAATTTCCTGAAGCTGGTGGAGCTCATCCGTGGCGCCGACACCGCCTACGTTCATGCCGAGATGCTGTTCCACCATTACGAGCATCCGCCCACCGACAAGCGCGTGGGTACGTACATGCGCTGCGACCCCAGGTACATCGAAGACCTGAAGTGGATGGGGTTCCGGATGATGTCCCAGGCGCACAACCATTCCATCGACTTCGGCGAGGGCGGCGTCCTCAAGAACATCGAGAACCTGAACCAGTACGGCGTGGTCCACGCCGGCACCGGCCGCAACCTCGCCGAGGCACGCGCGCCCGCTTACCTCGAGACGCCCAAGGGCCGCGTTGCGCTTCTCTCGGGGACGACGACCTTGTTTTCGTGGGGCCGCGCCGGGGACCAGCGGCGGGACATGCAGGGGCGCCCGGGAGCGAACCTCCTGCGGCACTACATCGAGTACACGGTGGATCGGAAGACGTTTGCGTCCATCAAGCAGCTCGGCGAGTCGCTGGGATTGACGCAAGGCAGTCCGGCGTACAAGCCACATGGTTCCGCTCACATCCCCGCGGACACGAAAACCGAAATTCACGTGAGCGGCTTGACCGATGGTCTCCACCACTACACCAGGTTCAGGCTGGGCAAGAAGAACGAAAAACATTCCTATCCGCACCTGCCCGACCTGGAAGGCACGCTCGAGCGCATCCGCGACGCGCGGCGCATGGCGCAATGGGTGATCATCGCCATGCATAACCAGGATGTCCCGGGAGACGAGCCGCCCGAGCACGCCCGGATCATGTACCACGCCATGATCGACGCTGGCGCCGACGTGATCGCAGGCACCGGCCCGCACCAGGACCGCGGCATCGAAATCTACAAGGGCCGGCCCGTCTTCTACGGCATCGGCGACTTCATCCTGCAAAACGACACCGTGCTGCTCGAGCCCCAGGATCAGTACGAAAACGCCGGCTTGAGCTGGGGCGCCACGCCGGCCGATTTCTACGACAAGCGTGCCGGCTATGAAGGTCCGGGCGTGGGCCGTCCCACCCGCGGACAAGGCGTGACGCCGCGCAACTGGCAGAGCGGGATGCACCGCGTGCGGTTCGAGGCGGGCAAGCTGAAGGAGATCCGGATATTCCCGGTGGACGCGGGCTACGGCAAGCCGCGCTGGCAACAAGGCCGTCCAATGCTTGCCGATGGAGACATTGCGCGGGAGATCCTCGATCGTTATCAGCGCCTGTCGAAGCCGTTCGGCACCCGCGTGCAAATCACGGGCAACGTCGGCCTCATCCGGGTGTAACAGAATGAAAAACGCCGGGACCCACCCCCATCCCGACCTTCCCCCTGAGGGGGAAGGAGTAGTCCGCGTCTCGCTAGAAAACTTCCCTCCCCTTCAGGGGGAGGGCCATGGTGGGGTGGTGTTAGACAAGAACTTGCCAGTCATTTCTTACCGGCTCGAGGTAAAAACCATGCTTGGTCATTCGATTTGGCGGATTGCTTCCGTACTACTGATCCTGTTCGGCGCAGCGGCGACAACCCACGCCGCCGATGTCGCATACCCGACCAAGCCGATCCGCCTCATCGTTCCGTATCCGCCCGGCGGTTCCACGGATCCGACGGGGCGCGCGTTTGGGGCCTGGCTGTCCGACAAGTTCGGTGTGTCTGTGGTGATCGACAACCGGCCCGGTGCGGGCGCGACGATCGGGCACGCCCTCGGGGCCAGGGCAACGCCCGACGGCTACACGCTGCTGCTGGGCACTTCGGGGGGGCTCGTGACCGGCCCCGCTTTCGGCACCAAGATTCCGTACGACCCGGTCACGGATTTCGCGCCGGTCGGGCTGGGCGTCTACGTGCCTTTCCTCATCGTGGTGCATCCGTCGGTGCCGGCGAAGAACGTCAAGGAGCTGATCGCGCTCGCGAAGGCGCAGCCGGGCAAACTCAACTTCGGCTCCCCGGGCACCGGAACGCCCAACCACCTCGGCATGGAACTGCTCACCGCCATGACCGGCGCCAAGTTCACGCACGTGCCCTACAAGGGCGGCGGACCCGCGACGGTAGATCTCGTCGCCGGCCGCATCCAGGCGATCTTCGGCAGCATCCCCCAATGGCAGCCGCACCTCGCGACGGGCAGAGTCCGCGCCATCGGCATCGGGCACCCGACACGGGCGCGCTCGATGCCGGACGTGCCGGCGGTCGCCGAGACGCTGCCCGGCTTCAACAATACGTCCTGGTATGGTCTCCTCGGCCCGGCTGGCACTCCCGCAGCCATCGTCAACAAAGTCAACGCCGAGATGAAAAGGGCCATCGAGAACGGGGATTTCCGGAAGCACCTCGAAGCGATCGGCATGGAGCCGGCGAGCAGCACGCCGAAGGAGCTGGGCGACCTGATCCGCAGCGAGCTCGCGCGCTGGACGAAGGTGATCCGCGACGCCGGCATCCAGGCGAACTGATCGGGGACACGAGCGCGCTGGGCAACACGGCGGGGGCGACCGTTAACGGTAGAGCAGCACCGCCGCGCGCGCTTTGCGCCACGCTTTTTCTTCGGGCCGGGCGAGCGCGTCGAGATCGACCGCTGCGGCGGCGGGATCGTCCACCCACTCGCGGAGCAGCGGGCTGCCGTTGATGAGATCGATGGCAAGCCGATCGCGTTCGTACTCGTACGGAAAGTCGCGCCACAGTTCGTAGTCCGGCTTGAGCTTGCGCAGCGCCTTTAAAGCGAGGGCGATGAGGCGCCAGGGACGAAATGCGTCGTGGTCGTACGCCGGATCATCGACGTGAATCTGGACGCCCGCGCAGAGCTTCCCGGCGTGCTTCTGAAACGTGGGCTCGAACCAGCACGCCCGCAGCCGGCAGCCGCGCATCCATTGCGGCGCGAGCGATTCCATCGCCGCGATGAGCGCGTGCGGATCGAGGTCCGGTGCACCGAATAGCTCGAGCGGCCGCGTCGTGCCCCGCCCTTCGGAGAGCGTCGTGCCCTCCAGCATCACGGTGCCGGCATAGCAGCGCGCCATCGACGAACTGGCGGCGTTGGGGCTGGGATTCACCCACGAGCGCTCGCCGAGCGGCCACCCGTATCCGGGGGCACTCACCGGCTGCCAGCCCTCCATCGTCACCACCTCGCAATCCAGGTCGAGGCGAAGCGTGCGCACGAACCACCGCGCAAGCTCGCCCAGCGTAAGGCCGTGGCGCATCGGCAGCGCCCCCGCGCCGACGAAACTCTCCCAGCCGGCGCGGAGCGTGAGCCCCTCGATCGGACGCCCCGCGGGATTGGGGCGATCGAGTATCCAGACTGTCTTGCCATATTGCGCGGCCGCTTCGAGCACGTAGCGCAGCGTGGTGATGAAGGTGTAGACCCGGCAGCCGACGTCCTGCAGATCGACGAGCAGCACGTCGAAGCTCTCCATCATCGCGCTCGTGGGACGGCGGACTTCGCCGTAGAGGCTGAAAACCGGGATGCCATGAACCGGATCGGTGTAGTC
>JACQGN010000054.1 GCA_016199545.1 Betaproteobacteria bacterium
AGTGTGGTCCGTGCCTGTCGCCGATGATTGAAGTTGTGAACGGGACCCGATACTGGCACCGCTGCACGCGGGGAGTGACTGCATCGAGCCATCATTTGGACACGAGTGGCTTGTCGTAGATGAAGAGCCAGTAGTATTGCAGCGCGGTGAACTGCGGGTTCTGGCCCACGCCCGCAACGTCGGCGACGAGTTCCGCCTCTGATGGGAAGTTCTTCAGCACCTCGTGCTCCGACCCGTCTTCGAGGCGGCGCGTCTGGTATGAATTCCCCTCGGCATCGCGGCGCGAGATCGGCGTGCTGCTGCCTTCCACGTACAGATTGTCGAGCAGCGCGACCCTGGCGCCCGGTGCGAGCCTCCGGTCCAAACCCTGGAAGAATCGCCGCCGCTCGCGTATCGGCAAGTGCGACCACCAGAAGCCGGCAAAGGCCCCGCCGAACTCGCCCAGGTCCTCTGGCGGCGCATAGGCATCGGCAATCCTGAAAGCGGCCCGCCCGGCCGGCAGACCTTTGCCGCGGGCGATCTCGAGCGTCTCGTCGTTGACGTCGATGCCGACGATCCCGTCTGCTTCGCGAACAATGAATTGTGTCCAGTACCCGGTGCCGCAGGCGATCTCCAGCACGCGGCGGCCGGCGAACATCGGAGGCAGCGCCTGCTTCAGCCATTCGAGATCGGGCTGGCGCTCGGGCTTGTCGTAGATGCGCTCGTATTCCCGCGCCCGCTGCGCG
Source organism: Betaproteobacteria bacterium (assembly GCA_016199545.1). GTDB lineage: Bacteria > Pseudomonadota > Gammaproteobacteria > Burkholderiales > SG8-41 > DSOT01. The sequence goes on from JACQGN010000054.1 coordinate 726, forward strand.
TAGTAGCGTTTCAGGTCAGTCATGCTTCATGAGATGGGCAGTACGCGTAGGCGTGTTCTCGCTGCCCATGCAGCGCGGCGAGGAGCAGGGCGCGGCAGATCGTGGAGCCCGGATTGCATGGCACGCGGCCCGATCATTGAAACGACGGATTCCAGCGGTACGGGTAGTCCATTTGCGTCGCTACACGCGCTCGCGCATCCGCGCCAGCGAGTCTCTCCACGACGTGCAGCCCGGCGTCGATCGAGGATGACACGCCGCGCGCGGTAATGACGTCCCCTTCATCGACCACGCGCTCTCTGATCACGGTTGCACAGTAAGGTTCCAGATCCTTGTAGGCGCTCGGATGCGTCGTCGCGCGGCGGCCACGAAGAAACCCCGCCGCGCCGAGCAGGAGGGCGCCGGTGCATACCGATACCTTCAGTTTGACGGGCGCGGCGGTCTTGAGCCAGCCGATGAAGCTCTGGTCATGCTGGAGCGGCCGCGTGCCCATCCCGCCGGGCAGGAACACCATGTCATAGGAACCGAGCGGTTCCATGAGCGCATCCGGCTCCATCCTCAACCCGCGATCGTCGACGACACGCGGCGTGGGCGACAAGATGCGCCACTCGAAGTCCTCCATGATCTTCATCGTCTTGAGACGCGTTACCGGGTCGTAGAAGCCGATGAAATCGAGATAGGTCATGTGGTCGAACACAACGAATGCGACTTTCATGGCGCCAGCCTCCAGCGATACCTTGTCGACAACGACGGAACGAAGCTCCTGTTCCCCTCGCCCTCCGGGAGAGGGGCAAGGGGTGAGGGCAGATTATCACTTGCTCACGGTGAAGGACGCGATGACTCGCTGATAGGAGGCCTCGAGCCTGCTCCAGTCCTTTGTGTAAGCCTCGCAATCGATGGCGAGTCCCCGTCCGTCCTGGAGGACATGGATGCGCCGGGATCGGCCGCCGGGCCCGATTTCCACGAGCAGGTCGTTGCCGACAATGCCGTTTGGCAGCGAGATGCGCCGCCGAGCCAGCACCACGTACTTCTGGCCGTTACCCTTGAAGAACTGCTCGTCGTGCGCGATCATGAAATCGGTGAGCTCGTCCACCGTATTGAACCGGTCCATCGGGCCGCTGTGGATGCTGCACAAGGCGTTCTCGGCGGCTGAACGAATGCGGATCAAATCCCGGTCCTTGCCATCGATCGTCCAGCCGGCGGGATAGGAAATCGCCCAGCGCCACGACGTATTGGTGTAGATGTTCATTCCTCGCGCCGGCTGTGGCACCTGTTGCCCTTGCGCAGCGGTGACGGCGGCGATCGCTACGAGGAGCAGCCCGCTTCGCACACAAGCTGCGGGATCGCGTCGGCGGGCCGCCGACGATCTCCAGGCCACTCGCCTCCATGCGCACCCTCACGTCGGGCGATTGCAGGATCCGGTTGATCTCTGCGTTCCAGCGTGCGCGCCGCCTGCGAAAAGAAGCGATCCGACGATCGCCGCCGGTAACCAGTGAAGTACTTGCATGTCCTCCTCCTTTAAACGTGGTGAAACCTGCCAATGTCCACGCCTGCGGGCGTCATGGTAATGCGGAACCTGCTACTTTGGGCCTGCCTTGACGACCCGCATCGTTGCGGGATGCCGGCGCAATGTTCGTTGGTTAACGTTCGCGATGACACGTACGAACGAGCGCACAATGCCGCGCTCGACAAGTGTCGCTGTCGATCGCGCGGTTATGCGGCAATCTGTTCGTATGAGGACTGCGGTGCCCCTGCTCGCTGAGAGGCATGCTCGACAGTGATGCAGCAAATGTTGCCCTGAGCGTCAACATCGAGC
>JACQGN010000059.1 GCA_016199545.1 Betaproteobacteria bacterium
GAACATCACGCGGCCCTTGGGCATCGAGTCCGCGAAGGCGCCCACGAATGCCGCGAACACGACATAGGAAATCGTGAAGAAGAACTTGAGCATCGGCGTCATCCAGGCGGGCGCCACCATCTGCAGCAGCGCCGCGATCGCCGCGACCAGCAAGGCGTTGTCGGCGAGCGAAGAGAAGAACTGCGCCGCCATGATGGTGTAGAAGCCGAGGGGCATGTTGCGCGCGTTTGCCGCGAAAAGCAGTCTGAACCGAGGGTGCCGTGGGTGAGGGGCCGGCAGTCGAACCGGCGCTTTATACCACAGATCGCCGGGAGCCGCGGGTCATTGCGGGCGCTTGCGGCGCGCCTTCGGTCTGGCTCATGTAAACCTGCATGCGCAGGCGCCTGTTGACGGCGGCCACCCGCGCATCGACCCGCGCCAGGTCGATCGCGGCGGCTATGACTAGGCCGAGTGCGATGAGACCGCCGGGGACGAGCCCGCCCGCGAGCGCGGCAGCGACACTCGCTGCCGTGGCGAGCCGGAAGAGCCATGCGCCACGCCGGTCGTGCAGATAGTCACGATGCAGCCCGAGGGGAAATGCGAGCAGGAGCGCGCAGGCGACCCCCCGCCGCCTGAGCAGGCGGGCGAGGCGCAGGTTCGCCTGCTGCAGGCCGCCGCCCCCCAGATCGAGTTCCTTCCACGCCTCGTTCATCACTGCTACTTTAGCAGCCTGCGGGACTTGACGGGCCAACGGGCTGCTAGAATGCGCTTGAATGCTGGCTCAATCTCGTGAGGCGTGAGGTGTGAGGCGCGACCCGAATACCGCAGCAGGGTGAAGGGTGGTCTTCGCTCATCACTCATCACTGAATCCAATGGCTGACCGCAGACTTCAGGTTTTCTATACCGTGGCACGGCAACTGAGCTTCACCAAGGCGGCGGAACAGCTCTTCATGACGCAGCCGGCAGTGACGTTTCAGATCAAGCAGCTCGAAGAGCACTACAACGCGCGGCTCTTCGAGCGCAATCACGGGCGGATTGCGCTGACGCCGGCCGGGCGCCTCGTCATGGAGTACGCGGAGCGCATCCTGGGTCTCAGCGAGGAACTCGAGACGCGCGTGGGTGAGCTCACCGGCGCGGTGAGCGGGCCCCTGCTGCTGGGCGCGAGCACCACCATTGCGGAAGTGATCCTGCCGCAGGTGCTGGGCGAGTTCAAGGCGCGCCATCCCCAGGTGCAAGCGTACATGACGGTCGGCAACTCGGAAACGATCGAACATCGCGTGGCCGACCACACACTTGATCTCGGGCTGATCGAATCGCCCTCGCACCTTCCCGGCCTGCATACCGAGATCTGCTGCGAGGACGAACTCGTGATGATCTGCGCGCCGAGTCATCGCCTTGCAAGGCAGCGCAGCGTCACCCCGGAGCAGATCGCGGCGGAACCGTACGTGAGCCGCGAGACCGGCTCCGGCACCCGGGAATTCGCGGACCAGTACTTCCGGCAAAACGAGGTGGCCCCGGAGGATCTCAACATCATCATGGAACTCGGCAGCGGGGAGGCGATCAAGGGCGTGGTCGAGACCGGCGCCGGCGTGTCGATCATGTCGCGCGCCCGTGTGCTGAAGGAGTTGAAGCTCGGCGTGCTGGTCGCGATACCGCTTGCGCCGCGGCTGATACGCACCTTTTCGTTCGTGCATCCGAAGGAAAAATTCCGCTCCAAGCTGCTGACCACGTTCGTGGAGTTCGCGGGCGCCCGGATGAAGCGGATCGCAGAGGCGGCATGAACCGCTTCCTGGTGGTGCAGCACACCTATTCGGAGTATCTCGGCGCGCTCGAGAAGCAGCTCGAGAATCGCGGCATCGGCTTCACCTACGTCCGCCCGTTTACCGGGCAGGCCGTGCCCGCGAGCGCGGTGAATCACGACGCGCTGTGGTTGCTGGGGGGCGCCTACCCGGTCACCGACCACGAGCACTGCCCGTGGCTCGATGACGAACTGCGGCTGATCGCGGCTTTTCAGCGCGCACGGCGACCGGTGGTCGGCTTCGGCTTCGGGGCGTTGCTCCTCGCGCAGGCGTTGGGCGGCGCCGCGCATGCCGAGCCCGCCCATCGCGCTTACTGGACAACGGCTCATGCGGGCGCTGGCGGCGCACCCGATCCCGTTGCCGCTGCGCTGGCGGGGCGCCGGGTGCTGGTACTGGTCGAGGGACGGGTCGAACTGCCATCCGACTTGACGCCGCTCGCCGTGGACCACGCGGGCGACTGGATCGCATTTCGCAAGGACAATGCCTACGGCCTCCTGTGCCGCCCGGAATTGAAGCCCGGGATGATCGAGGACATGATCATGGAGGAGGGGCGCCCGCTGGCGGAGAACATCGGCGAGCTGCTCGAGACTGCGCGTGCAGAGTGGCAGCAGACGCAGAAGACCACGGACGAAGTCCTTGCGGCCCTGGTGTCGGCGCTCGATCTCATGCGCGAGCGCCGCAGGATGCCGGTGTTCGCCCTGAACGTCGTGAAGGATGAAGGATAGCCGTGCCTCGCCCCATCACCGCCACCATAGACCTCGATGCGCTGCGCCATAACCTCGCGGTGGTGCGGCGGCACGCGCCGCGCTCGCGGGTTCTGGCAGTCATCAAGGCGAACGCCTATGGACATGGCCTGTTGCGCGCGGCGCGGGCGTTGAAGGATGCGGACGGATTTGGCCTGGTCGAACTCGAAGCGGCGGTGCGCCTGCGCGAGGCGGGTTATTCGCAACGCATCGTGCTGCTGGAGGGATTCTTCGAACCCGGCGATCTGCCTGTCATGGTCGAGCACGGTCTGGCGGCAGTCGTGCACAGCCCGGAGCAGCTGGAGATGCTGGAGAATTTCGGCGCGGCAGGCGCTCTCGACGTGCTGCTCAAGATCAATACCGGCATGAACCGGCTGGGGTTCGCCCCGCAGGATGCGGTGGACGCGTTTGCCCGTCTGTCGCGCCTGGCGGGAGTCGGACCACTCAGCCTGATGACGCATTTTGCCAGCGCGGACGAGGCGCGCGGCATCGCCTGGCAGGTGGATTCCTTTGAAGGCGTGGTGCGGGGGAGCGTGCGTGCGCGCTGCATCGCCAACTCGGCGGCGATCCTGCGCTATCCCGAAACGCACTTCGAGTGGGTGCGGCCCGGCATCATGCTCTATGGCTGTTCGCCGTTTTCGGACCAGGTCGGCGCGGAACTCGGTCTCAAGCCGGCGATGACCCTGGAGAGCAGGCTGATCGCGGTACAGCGCCTGCGCCGCGGCGATACGGTGGGTTATGGCGGCGTCTTTACCGCGCAACGCGACATGCGGATCGGCATCGTTGCCTGCGGCTACGCCGACGGCTACCCGCGGCACGCCCCGAACGGCACGCCGGTTTGCGTCGAGGGCAGCGCGACGGGCATGATCGGACGCGTGTCGATGGATATGCTGTGCGTCGATCTCGAACCCGTACCCGAGGCCCGCGTCGGCTCGCCCGTTGTGCTCTGGGGGGCGGCGAATCCAATCGAAAACGTGGCCACTGCCGCCGGCACCGTCGGCTATGAACTGATGTGCGCGCTGGCGCCACGCGTTCGCATTGTTGAGCGGGGCGGGTGTATGATCGCCCGCAGGCCCGAGCTGTAAGGGATGCGCCATGTCCGAATTGAAGAGCGAGCCGGCCGTGCGCCGCGAGACGCCCGCACCCGCGGGAGGGCTTGCGCAGCCGTACGGGCGCCCGCGCGCGCGCCTCGAACGCTACGGCGTCGCGGTGGCGCTGGTGCTGCTTGCCTTTGCCCTGCGCTGGGCGATCTTCGGGCACCTCGACTCGCGGCTGCCGTTTGCGTTTTTCCTCGTCGCGGTGATGGTCGCCGCGTGGTACGGGGGCCTCGGGCCCGGCATGCTGGCGGCCGTGGGTGGTCTTCTCGTTGGCGATTACTTCTTTCTGCCCCAACACGGCGCCTATGCTGCACTGGGGGATGCCGAGCGCACCGTGATCACCCTCTACGCCATCAACGCCACGCTGATCGTGGTATTGATGGAGAGTCTCCACGCGAAAATACGCAAGCTCGAGTGGGCGTTGGAGAACGCGGGTAAGGACGACCGATCCGCCTCCCGGTAACCCGATCCCGGCCGGCTCCGCGCTGCACGCACTCTCTTAATGGCCAAGGCGAAAAGCGTCTATAGCTGCACCGAGTGCGGCGGGCAGGTGTTGCAGTGGGTGGGCATTTGTCCGCATTGCAACGCGGCCGCAACGATACAGGAGGCTGTCGCTGACGCTGCATCCCCTGGTTTAAATCGCTATGCTCGGCTCGCAGACGCGGGCAAGCTGCAACGTCTCTCCGAAGTCGAGGTTCGTCAAGAAAACCGGATTCTGACTGGCATCGAGGAGTTCGATCGAGTGCTGGGCGGCGGGATTGTTCCGGGTGGCGTTGTCTTGATCGGTGGCGAACCCGGCATCGGAAAGTCCACGCTACTGCTGCAATCGCTCGCTACGGTCGGCAAGTCGCGGCCCGCATTGTACGTCAGCGGCGAAGAATCGCCACAACAGATCGCGTTGCGTGGTAAGCGCCTTAGTGTCGATGTGAGCAATGTGATCATTCTTCCAGACACCGATCTTTCGAGGATCGAGTCGGTGATCAAGGCGGAGAAACCGGAAGTCGCTGTGATTGATTCGATTCAGACTCTCTATTTCCGGGAGTTGCAATCGGCGCCAGGATCGGTAGCGCAGGTGCGCGAATGCGCGGCAAGGCTCACCCGCGTGGCCAAGGCAACTGGCGCCACGGTAGTGTTTATCGGACACGTCACCAAGGAGGGTACGCTCGCCGGTCCGCGCGTGCTGGAGCACATGGTCGATACCGTGCTCTATTTCGAAGGCGACACGCATTCGAGTTTCCGGCTCATCCGCGCGTTCAAGAACCGCTACGGCGCGGTCAACGAGCTGGGTGTTTTCGCGATGACGGACAAGGGGCTGAAAGGCGTGTCCAATCCCTCGGCGCTGTTCCTGTCGCAGCACGACGCGGAAGTTTCGGGGTCGTGCGTCATGGTGACGCAGGAGGGCACGCGCCCGATGCTGGTCGAGATCCAGGCGCTGGTGGACGACGCGCATGCCCCCAATCCGCGCCGGCTTTCGGTCGGTCTCGAACAGAATCGCCTCGCGCTGCTGCTCGCGGTGCTGCACCGCCATACCGGTATTGCCTGCTTCGATCAGGACGTATTCGTCAATGCCGTCGGAGGCGTGAAGATCGTGGAGCCCGCCGCCGATCTCGCGGTGCTGATGGCGATCGTATCGTCGCTCAAGAACAAACCGCTTCCGGCAAAGCTGGTGGTGTTCGGGGAAGTGGGCCTCGCGGGCGAAGTGCGTCCCGTCCAACGCGGGCAGGAGCGCCTGCGCGAAGCGGCCAAACTCGGCTTCACGCACGCGCTGATTCCGCACGCGAACAGGCCCCGCCAGGCCATCGCCGGAATGGAGGTTTTCGCCGTGCGCCGCATCGAAGAGGCGGTGCTGAGGTTTCGCGACGGATTTGCCGGCTGAGGGCGGGGATTTCGTCGATGAATGACGGCTATACACTGGGCGATGTCGGGCGAAGTGGTGCTGATGACGCTCCTCGGGGGCCTTGGCGCCGTGTTCGGCCCGGTAGTCGGCGCGCTCGTGCTGCTCGGCGATGGAGAACTATCTCGCATCCGTAAGCATGCGGAAAGGTTTACCGTGTATGATCCCAACAGCGCAGTTCATTGTCAGGGCGTGCGGTAGACGCCCGTGACGGATACGGAGGCATTATGAATAGGGCTGGAATCGGTAATGGGCTGGCACGCTTGCTGGGGGTGATGCTCCTCGTCGTGGCGACATTGGCTGCGAGCGGCTGCGGCGACCTTTATTCCCGTGAAGATTACACGGCGTTGGTGATGGGCAAATCGGAGAAGGAGGTCATTGGGAAGCTCGGCAAACCGGCCGCGGTCGAGGAGAACAACCCCGCGCGCGTAACGTGGACCTATAACTCCGGAACGTTCGATGTCGAGCATCAAAACAAGCGGGATTCCAGGGCGCTCGTGATATTCGAGCGCAAGGCCCCGGGCGGCGCCTTGATGGTGACCGAGGTGAAGTTCGAGTCGTAAGCCGAAGTCAGGCAACCATGGTCGGGCGTCGCGTACGGCCGGCTGACGCTCTCATAACCAATAGTGGCATCGGCGCCGCGGGCCGCGGGGCAGGCTTTCTGTCACCGGCGCAGCGCAACCCGTGCGCTCGCCCGGTGGCGTCCGGGCGGTTGAGAGCCGGGTGGCGGAGAGGTGGCCATCTGTAGCAGAATGGGGGGCGCAACCGAGGCGCGCGCACTTCCGACTTCTGATTTCCGGCAGGCACCGCAATGACCCATGCACCGATACTCATCGACGGCGTGTGCGATCCGCGCTTTGCGGCCGTGCGCGAGGAATTCGAATGCAATTTCCGGGAGCGGGGCGAAATCGGTGCGGCCGTGTGCGTGTACGAGGACGGCCGGAAGGTGGTGGACCTGTGGGGTGGCCACAAGGACATGGAGCGCACCGTGCCCTGGGCCGAGGACACCATCGTCATCATGAATTCGGTGGCGAAAAGCATGTGCGCGCTGTGCACGCACATCCTGATCGACCGCGGACTCGTCGATTTCGACGCGCCCGTGGCGCGCTACTGGCCCGAGTTCGCTGCCGCGGGCAAGGAAGGCGTGCGGGTGCGCCACGTCCTGTCGCACACGTGCGGCGTGATCTACTGCGATCACGCGCCGCCCGGCTCGTGGTTCGACTGGAAGGTGCACATCCGCGCGCTTGAACAGCAGGCGCCCGCGTGGGAGCCGGGGAGCAGGGGCGCCTACAACTCGATCAATATCGGCTTTATCCTCGGCGAAATCGTGCGTCGCGTCACCGGGAAAAGCGTGGGCACTTTCCTGCGCGAAGAAGTCGCAGGTCCGCTCGGCGCGGACTACCACATCGGTCTGCGGCCCGACGAGATCGCGCGCGTCTCCGACATGCATCGCAATCCGAAAAACGGGTTCTTCAAGATCGCATCCGACGACTCCACGCCGCTGGGCCGCGCCTTCCGTTCCGCGCCGAAGATGGGCTATTTCCAGAACTGCCGCGAGATTCGCGAGCTCGAAGTAGCCTCCTTCGGCGGCCACGGCAGCGCGCGCGCGATGGCCCGCATCTACGCGATGCTCGCCGGCAACGGCGCGATCGACGGCGTGCGCGTCCTGAGCGCCGCTGCGGTCGAGCGCGCCTCGAAGCTCGTGTGGGAAGACGATTGCATCATGACGCAGCGCCGTATCCGCATGGGCTACGGTTTCATGCACAACGAACCCAACACCGTGCCCATGGGGGAAAATATGAAGGCGTTCGGGCATACCGGCACCGGCGGTGCTTTTACCTGGTGCGACCGCGACCGCAACCTGGCGTTCGCTTACTGCACCAACTTCCAGCGCGAGGGCCCCGGCATCGGCCCGCGTGGCGCGGCGCTCGGCGTGGCGGCCGGCGGCGGCAAGCGTCCGGACTGGCTCAACTGAGCGATATTTTCCAGCGCACGGTAACCGAGGGAGGAATACATGACGATGAGCGCGCGTTCCGCAAGCCCGACGGCGGCGATGGACCTGTTCTACGAAGAGGTGAAGCGCATACGCGGCAAGCCCCTGTGGCAGACCGATGGCAGCCCGCATGACGGGGTGTCGGTGGAATATACGAACCCGCTGACGGGCGGTCCGGCGCTGCCGACCATTGCCTGCTGTCGGTGCTCTTCTCCTTCAGCGACTCGGCGGCGCTTCGCCCGCTGGGTCTCTATCGCGAGGGCGTGCTCGACGAGAACGGCGGGCATTAGAAGATCGAGAGCGAATTCGAGCCCCTGACCATCCCCGAGCGCGGGCGCGCGTAGAAAATGGGGACGCACACATTGTCCGGTTCCTTCGATTTTGTCGTCATCGGCGCGGGCGCCGCGGGCTGCGTGCTCGCCAACCGGCTCACCGCGTCGGGACGCCACAGCGTGCTGCTTCTGGAGGCCGGAGGAGCGGACAGCAGCCCGTGGATACACATCCCGCTGGGATACGGAAAGCATTTCACGAATCCCAGGGTGAACTGGCTCTACGCCAGCGAGCCGCAGGCGGGCGCGGGCAACCGCCGGATCGGGCAGCCGCGCGGCAAGGTGCTCGGCGGGTCGAGTTCCATCAACGGTCTCCTGTACATCCGCGGGCAGCGCGAGGACTACGACCGCTGGCGCGATCTCGGCAACGCGGGCTGGGGTTACGCCGACGTGCTGCCGTATTTCCGCAAGTCCGAGGATCAGCAGCGCGGCGCCGGCGAATATCACGGCGTGGGCGGCCCGCTGTCGGTATCGGACCCGCCGGAACCGCATCCGCTCGCCGACGCGTATCTGGCGGCCGCCGAGGAATGCGGATACCGGCGCAATCCGGATTTCAACGGCGCGACCCAGGAGGGTTTTGGCTACAACCAGTGGACGCTGCGCAACGGATTCCGCAGCAGCGCGGCGACGGGATATCTTCGCCCGGCCCGGCGGCGCGGCAACCTCACGGTGATTACGCGCGCGCACGCGACCCGCATCCTGTTCTCTGACAAGCGCGCCAGCGGCGTGGAGTACCTGCGCGGCGGCAACCTCGGTTCCGCCACGGCCCGCAGGGAAGTGATCGTGGCCGGGGGCTCGTTCAACTCCCCGCAGCTTCTCCAGCTCTCGGGCATCGGCCCGGCTTCGCTGCTGCAGGGATTTGGCATCCGCGTCGTCGCCGACCTGCGTGGCGTCGGGATGAATCTCCAGGATCACTACACCGGCCGGCTGGTGTACGAGTGCACCGAGGCTTTCACGCTCAACGATGTCGTGGGAAGCTTCGCGAAAGGCCTCGCCGCCGCCTTGCAGTTTGCCTTTTTCCGCAAGGGGCCGCTGACGATGGGCGCATCCTACGCGACGGGATTCATCCGCGCCGACCCCGCCTCAACGACGCCGGACATCCAGACCAGCATATCCCCGTTCAGCGCCGACAAGGCGGGCGACAAGCTACACAGCTTTTCCGGTTTTTCGCTCGCGGCGAGGCTGCTGCGGCCCGAAAGCCGGGGCAGCGTCCTCATCCGGAGCGCTGACCCGCTGCAGGCGCCCGCCATCCAGCCCAACTACCTCTCCGTCGAGAAGGATTGCGCGGTCCTGCTCGCGGGCATGAAGGCGACGCGGCGCCTGGCCGACACTTCCGCGATGCGCCGCTACATCGTGCGCGAACACGATCCCGGTACCGTATGCGCGAGCGATGCCGACCTGCTGGATTTCCTGCGCCTGCGCGGCGGTATCGCGTATCACCCCGTCGGCACCTGCAAGATGGGCAGCGACGCCTCGGCGGTGGTCGACGACCGTTTGCGCGTTCGCGGGATTGAGGGTCTGCGCGTGGTGGACGCCTCGATCATGCCGACGCTCGTATCGGGCAACACTCACGCGCCGGCGATCATGATCGCGGAGAAAGGCGCGGAGATGATCCTTGAGGATGCCGCCGCAGGATAGCGGGCGCGCTACAACCTTGACGGCAGCCTTTACGGCCTTTACCATCCCGGTATCTCATTTGTAGTACAAGGGGCAGATATGGCAGTCTCGCTGAGGGTGCCGGAAAACGTGAAACGGCGCATCGCCAAACTTGCGGAAGAACAGGACAAGACGCCGCATGCGTTCATGCTGGAAGCCATTCGTGACAGGCTGGACGCCGAGGAGGCCCGGGCCGCGTTTCACGCGGAAGCCAGGCGCCGGCTTGCGCGCATGAAGAAATCGGGTCTCGGAGTGCCCGCCAACGAAGTTTTCGACTATTTACTGAGCAAGGCGAGCGGAAATAAGGCGCGGCAACCGAAGTCACGTAACCACCGGTGATTGTTTTTGCGGAAGAAGCGCGCGACGATCTCGAAAAGATCCTCGAGTTCAACTTCCAGGTCGATGCCGCTACGGCGCTCGATCATATCGAGAAGATACGCAGCGCGGTGCTGATGCTGGATGTCCACCCCGAGATCGGACGAAGGATACGGGGTCACTCAAGCCTTCGCGAGCTGGTCATTTCGCACGGCAGGTCGGGCTATGTCGCGTTATACGAGTATTCCGCGGCTGAAAGCCTGGTGCGCGTCGTTGCCGTCCGGCATCAGCACGAAGCAGGGTATCGAAGCGCGTAAAAAACACGCTCCGCGAAACCGCTACGTCGTGCGCGAACACGATCGGGGGCCATTATGCGCGAGCGATGCCGACCTGCTGGATTTCCTTCGCCTGCGCGGCGGCATCGCCTTCCACCCCGTCGGTACCTGCAAGATGGGCTACGACCCCTTGGCGGTCGTAGATGACGTCATCTGATCATTCTGCGGCAGCGCGGAATGCGGCTTCAAGGGCGCGCACCAGAGACGGGTGCAGCGTTCCCAGTTTGGGTGATTGCCCGTGTGGAGCGGCGGGTGGAACGGAGAACCATTCCGTCGTGCAGGGCAGATCGATTGTCTGGTTCAAGTCAAACTTGGTGTCGTAGCTGAGGCCTGCCGCCTCGTAAGCGGCGGGATTGCGGTCGCGGAGAATCGCGAACTCACCCCGATGCAGGGCGGTGGTGCGCTGACTGGTCCCGTAGGCGACGCGGACTTCAAACTGTGGCGCTTCGTCATCGAAAACGACCAGGATGAGGGCAGGGCGCGGCTTGGGTCGCGGATGAATGTTGTCCGGGAAATGGCACCAGACGATGTCGCCGGCCGTGGGTTCCGCCCGCCAGCGCACCATCTATGCGATTTCCACGTCCAAAAGACTCGACCGAATCGAACGTTTTGTGCCTTGCGGAATACGTTTCCTGATCTGCCGTACCTGCGCCGCCGACAAGGGGCCATCATCCGGTTCGTACTGGGGCAAGACTCGCATGGCGAGTTCACGCAGAGCCCGATGGATAACCTGCGTTTCGTCCACGCCCAGGTGCTCCGCCAGGCGCTTTGCGGTCTTGCGCGTGACCCCAGTCGCGCTATCAACGGGACGATAGCGAAAAGCAATCTGTGTATTCGAATTCTTGGTCGGCATGATGCTCCCTCATCTAAGATATCTTTAAGATATCCCATGGTGGCGGCGTTGTCAAACAAGTGCTCTGCAAATGCGCTGATGGTTTAGCATGGCACGTGCCGGGCATGGGCTCGGCAAGCGAAAGGCGGGAAGCAATGATATCTGACCGGTGCATCTGTCTTGGGGATGATTGCATTGCGCCCAAGGAAGCCATCCGGGCAACCCGGTACATCGCGAGGTTGGTAGACGAATCGCACTTCGGGGTATCCATCGAGCAGTGCGTTCGGTGCGGGCAGCACTTTCTGACCCTGTTCTGCGAGCAGGTCGACTGGGCGGACAGCGATGACCCGCAAGTGTGGGTGGCGGTTCCCGTCAGCGCGGACGAGGTGGAAAAGCTTCGCACCGCGGACGTCGCGGCGGATGAGAACGCCATCCTCAAGATCATCGCGAACGATCGGCGCTTCCTGCTCCATGACATGCCCAAGGGCGCGCCCGACAGGCTGGCGTGGATGACCCGGCGGCCGTTCATTCCGGGCCATGATTAGATAAGTTCGTATTGCGCGGCGGGCGCGGTTACGTTGCTTGCAACGAGATTGCTTCGTGCCTCGCAATGACATCGGGCGTTCGCGTCTCGCAATGATAGCGAACCTTGATTTTGCCCGATTCTGCCCCATATGACTCGCAATATGGCCGGCGGAGCCTTGCGCGGAGCGTGAGAACCTGATGGCCTGAACGCTTCCGGAAAGGCGCGCGAGTGGCCGACAAACTGCACGTCGTATGTCCGCATTGCGACACGGTGAATCGAGTCGCGCGCGATAGGCTGGAAGATGGTGCCAAATGCGGCCAGTGCAAGGAAGCGCTTTTTGGCGGGCATCCGGTGGAACTGACGCTGGCCAACTTCGAGCGTCATGTCACGGCCGGCGACATTCCGGTCGTCGTCGATTTCTGGGCGCCGTGGTGCGGGCCGTGCCGGATGATGGCGCCCGCCTACGAGCAGGCGGCCGCGCGCCTCGAACCGCACGTGCGTCTTGCCAGGCTCGACTCCGAGGCCGAACCCGGGATTGCGGGGCGGTTCGGCATACGCGGGATCCCGACGTTGATCGCGTTCGCGGGCGGGCGTGAAATTGCCCGCCAGTCGGGCGCGCTCGACCTGGCGAACTTGCTGGGCTGGATCGAGTCGCATGTTGTATCCCCGAGTGTGGAAAAGCGCTGACCGGAGACCGGGAATATGCCATCACGCAGACTCGACGCATGGATGTGGGGCCAAGCCTGCCAGCTCTTGGAGCAGGCGGAACGCCTGCATCAGCAGTTCTTCCGGCTGGGCGAGCCGGGCGGGGCGCAACTCGCATGGGAGCCGCCGGTCGATATCTTCGAGGACGAAGACGAGATTCTGATCGTCGTCGCACTGCCGGGGGTGCCGGAAGAGCGTATCGAAGTGTCCGTTGACGCCGGCACGCTTGTCATCCGCGCAGAGCGCCGGATTCCGCTCGCCGGAAGCCGCTGCACGGTGCATCGCCTTGAGATCCCGCACGGGTATTTCGAGCGGCGCGTGCAACTCCCGCAACTGCCGCTCCGGCTGCGCGGGCGGGAACTGGTCAATGGGTGTCTGGTACTGAATTTGCAGAAGGCCGGCTGAGCCGGGCAGATCATGACTGAACATGTGATGAACGAACCTCTGAGCGCCGACTCCGCCCCGCGTCCGCAAGCGGGCCGCGCCGACGCCGCGCAGGAGAAAGACGGGCGGCCGGTGAAGCCGTTGCCGGAGGACGCGCTCATCATCCTGCCGGTGCGCAATCTCGTGCTCTTTCCCGGCATCGTCCTGCCGATCACGATCGGGCGGGAACGCTCGCGCGCGGCGGCGCAGGAAGCGGCGCGCGCGCAGCGCCCCGTCGGCATCCTGCTGCAGAGCAAACCGGAGGTGGATGAGCCGGGGCCCGACGATCTGCACTGGGTCGGCACCGCCGCGAACGTGCTGCGTTACGTGACCGGGCCCGACGGCACGCATCACGTCATCTGCCAGGGCACGCAGCGCTTCCGCGTGCTCCAGTTCCTGGACGGCTATCCGTTCGCGGCCGCGCGCGTCGAGCGCATCGAGCAGCCCGAAATTTCCGACGCCGATATCGAAGCGCGCGCCCACACCCTGAAACAGCGGGCGGTCGAGATTTTGCGGCTGCTGCCGCAGGTGCCCGAAGACATGATCTCGGCGGTGGAGGCACTCAAATCGCCGTCGCAGGTGGCCGACTTCATCGCGGGCCTCGCGGACTTCGAAGCCGAGGAAAAACAGGCGATCCTCGAGACTTTCGATCTGCGCTCGCGCCTCGACAAACTGCTCGATCTGCTGTCGCGCCGCATCGAGGTGCTGCGGTTGTCGCGCGAGATCGACGAGCGCACCAAGGAGTCGATCGACGCCCAGACCCGCGAACGCCTGCTGCGCGAGCAGATGCAGACGATCCAGAAGGAACTGGGCGAAGGCGATGAACGAAGCGCGGAGATCGCGGAACTCGACAAGGCGATCGCCGAAGCGAAGATGCCCGAAGAGGTCGAGAAGCAGGCGCGCAAGGAACTGAAGCGCCTCGAACGGATGCCCGAGTCTTCCGGCGAGTACTCGATGGTGCGCGCGTACCTCGACTGGCTGATCGAGCTGCCGTGGGCCGCCGGGGACGACGCCCCCATCGATATCGCCGAAGCGCGGCGCATACTCGACGGCGACCACTACGGGCTGGACAAGATCAAGAGGCGCATCCTCGAGTACCTGGCGGTGCGCAAATTGAATCCCTCGGGAAAAAGCCCGATCCTGTGTTTCGTCGGGCCGCCCGGTGTCGGCAAGACCTCGCTCGGACAGAGCGTTGCCAAGGCGACCGGACGCAAATTCGTGCGCCTGAGCCTGGGCGGCACGCATGACGAAGCCGAGATCCGCGGCCACCGGCGCACCTACATCGGCTCGCTGCCGGGCAACATCATCCAGAACGTCCGCAAGGCGGGCACGCGCAATTGCGTGATGATGCTGGACGAAGTCGACAAGCTGGGCGCCGGCGGCTTCCACGGCGACCCGTCGTCGGCGCTGCTCGAAGTGCTCGACCCGGAGCAGAACTCGACCTTTCGCGACAACTATCTCGCGGTGCCGTTCGACCTGTCGCGCGTGATGTTCATCTGCACCGCGAACGTGCTCGACACGATACCGGGGCCGTTGCGCGACCGCATGGAGGTGATCCAGCTTCCGGGCTACACCGAGCAGGAAAAGCTGCAGATCGCGCGCCGTTATCTCGTCGATCGCCAGTTCGCCGCGACCGGTCTTACCGCCGAACGCTGCGAGATCACGGATGAGGCGCTGGCCGCCATCATCGGCGATTACACGCGCGAGGCCGGCGTGCGCAACCTGGAGCGCGAGATCGGGTCCGTGTGCCGGCATGTCGCGGTGCGGATCGCGGAAGGCGAAACCGGGAAGGTGACGATCGGCGGCGCCGATGTCGCCACGATCCTGGGGCCGCGCAAGTTCGAAGCCGAGATTGCGATGCATGTGAGCGTGCCCGGGGTGGCGACGGGGCTTGCGTGGACGCCGGTGGGCGGCGATATCCTGTTCGTCGAGGCGACGCGCATGCCGGGCAGCGGCAAGTTGATACTGACCGGGCAGCTCGGCGACGTGATGAAGGAGAGCGCGCAGGCGGCGCTGTCGCTGGTGAAAGCGCGTTCCGGGCAGCTCGGGATCGAGGCGGAGGCGCTGGAGAAGTCGGATATCCACGTGCACGTTCCCGCGGGTGCGACGCCGAAGGACGGCCCGAGCGCCGGCGTGGCGATGTTCGTCGCGCTCGCTTCGCTGTTGACCGGGCGCTCGGTGCGCAGCGATACCGCGATGACCGGTGAAATCAGCCTGCGCGGGTTGGTGTTGCCCGTCGGCGGAATCAAGGAGAAGGTGCTGGCCGCGCTGCGTGCCGGCATCACCACCGTATTGCTTCCTGCGCGCAACCAGCGAGACCTGGAAGACATCCCGGCCGAGGCGCGCGAGAAATTGAAGTTCGTGTGGGTCGAGCGGATAGACGACGCGTTCACCGCTGCGCTGCTGACTCCCACGACGTAACGGCTCTGAGCGCGTAACGGAATAACTCGGCAGTACTGGACCCGCGTCCCTCACCCTCGATCCCTCTCCCGGAGGGAGAGGGAAGACAAGCGCTTCTCCATCCGGTAGTTGCACATCAGCGCCACGACGTTCCCGTCTCGATCCCGTTGTCCCGCATCAGCGGCACACTATTCCCCTCTCCCTCCGGGAGAGGGGTTAGGGGTGAGGGAGGCAACAGCATCATGTTGCCACGGGAGAGGGGTTGGCGGGGTGAGAGAAGCAACAGCGTCACATTGCCTCGGGAGAAGGCGGCGCATCATCGTACGTGGTGTGCAATTTGGGTCCTCGCCCTCCATGGACAGTACTGCGCCCGGGCGCTAGACTTCGCCATTCCGATTCACTCGTAGTCGATTCTGTGAGCTTGTCGAGCCGATGCCGCCAGAGGTTCCGGCGCACTGGCGTAGATGGCATCCCCTCGCTTTCAATCCAGGAGTATGTAACAGAATCACTACGCCCCCACCCTGATCCTCCCCATGGCTGGGGGCGGGAATATCATTTTGTTACGCGCACTCTAAGTACGGATGGAATTCACCTTAAGCGAAGAGCAGAAGACGTTTCAGGACTCGGTGCGCGCATTCGCGCGGCGCGAGCTGGAGGCGGATGCGGTGAAGCGCGCGCACACCGACGAGTTTCCCCGCGAGGTCGCGCAAAAGATGGCGCATGCGAGCCTGCTCGGCATCACGATCCCCGAAGCCGATGGCGGGCAGGGCGGTACGCTGATGGATGCGGTGCTCGCGATCGAGCAGGTGGCGCTCGCGTGCCCGCGCAGCGCCGACGTCATCCAGGAAGGCAACTTCGGCGCAATCATCTTCGACCGGCGCTTCTCCCAGCGTTCCCCAAGGCCAGGGGCGTGACCCGTGAGCCGTCAACCCAGAGCGTTGCCGGGCGCTGCCCATTACCAGCCACTTGTAGGTTGGGGTAAACGTAGTGCACCCCAACACGCCATGTCATGTGTTGGGGTTCGCGATGCTCACCCCAACCTGCATCCTACATCACTAATCACCAATCACCAGGTTCACCATGAGCATTGAACTCGAAAAGCAAGACGGCATCGCCACGGTGAGCCTCAACCGGCCGGAGAAGTTGAATGCGCTCACCGACGAGATGTATTTGCAGTTGAGCGACATTTTCACGGGGCTTGCGGCGGACGACGCGGTACGCACCGTGGTGCTCACCGGAAAGGGGCGTGGATTCTGCTCCGGGGGCGACGTGGGCGGCATGTTGAAGAGCGACATGGTCGAGGGCCGCAAGCGCCTGCAGCAGCGGCACCACCGCATGATCCAGTCCATCGCCGGTCTCGAAAAGCCGGTGATCGCCGCGGTGCGGGGTCCGGTGGCGGGCATTGGCTTCTCCATCGCGCTCGCATGCGACCTCATCATCGCCTCGGAGACCGCGCGCTTTTCCCAGGTGTTCAAGAACATCGGGCTCATACCGGATGGAGGCTCGGTGTTCTTCCTCACGCAGTACCTGGGCATCGCACGCGCCAAGGAGCTCGTCTTCACGGCGCGCATGCTGCCGGCCGCGGAGGCGCACGAATGGGGACTGGTGATGCGAGTCACTTCCGACGCCGAGCTGGAATCCGCGGCGCTTGCTCTCGCAAAGGATCTGGCCGGATCGGCGACCTACGCGCTGGGGCTCGCCAAGCAGATGTTCCGCTCCATGTACGTGCCGACCCTCGAAATGCTGCTGGAAACCGAGAGCCTGAGCCAGTCGATCGCCAGGCTCACCCACGATCATCGGGAAGGCGTCACCGCGTTTCGCGACAAGCGCAAACCGAAGTTCACGGGAAGGTGACTCGATGGATGAGGGATGAGGGATGAGGGATACGGGAAGACTGTCTGATTTTACGATGCATAGAAGATTTGAACGCACGATGAAGCTGCTTGCCGGAATGTTTTGCTTGACCGGGTTGCTCGCCGCGAGTGCCGTGCAGGCGCAGCAGACTCCCGGGGCGGCGGGCTACCCGGCCAAGCCCATCAAGATCGTGATGCCGTTTCCCGCCGGCGGGCCGACCGACATCCTCGGGCGCCTGCTCGGGCAGAAGCTCACGGAGGCGTGGGGACAGAATGTCGTCATCGACAATCGTCCGGGTGGCGGCGGCATGATCGGAGGGGCCCTTGCCGCAAGATCGCCTGCCGACGGCTACACGCTGTTCCTCGGCGGGATCACGACGCTCGTGATTGCGACTTTCGTCCAGAAAAACATGCCATATGATCCGGTCCGGGATTTCCACCCAGTCACGCAGGCGACGATACAACCGCTGTTATTGATGGTGCATCCGGCGCTGCCGGTGAAGACCCTCAAGGAGTTTCTGGCGCTCGTGCGTGCCCGGCCCGGCGAGGTGAACTACGCTTCATCCGGCCCCGGGGGCACCGGCCACCTGGCGGGGGAATACTTCCGGAGCGTCACCGGGACCAACATGGTGCATGTTCCATATCGCGGCGCCCCGCCCGCGCTCACCGATCTCATGAGCGGCCAGGTGCAGGTCATGTTCGGCACGATGCTCGCTTCGGTGCCGCAGATTCGCGTCGGCCGGATTCGTGCAGTGGCGATCACGGGCCCGAAGCGCTCCATTGCCTTGCCCGAGGTGCCGACATTCGCGGAAGTGGGGCTGCCGAAATTCGACGCCAGCTCGTGGAACGGCATACTCGTGCCCGCGGGCACGCCGCGGGCCATCATCGACCGCCTGCATGGCGAGCTGTCGAAGATCCTGCGCAATCCCAGCGTTCTCGACCGCCTCGTAAACGACGGGCCGGTCCCCGTCGGCAATACACCTGAGGAGTTCGCGGCGGTCATCCAGTCCGAAAAGGCGAAGTGGGGCAAGGTCATCCGCGAGGCAAATATCCGCATCGACTGATCAATCCGGCTCGGGCGGAACTGATCAGCCGTGCGCAGGCGCGTGGCCTGGGAGAGCGCTTCGAGATCACCAACGTCTATTTCGAGCCGTACGGAATGCGACCGCATTTATCCGGGCCGGCGGAGCGGGGTGGCGAGACTCACGCTTAAGAACGGCGCCACGCTGGAGAAGCGGGTGCTCGATCCCAGGGGAGAGGGCGAGAATCAGATGACCGACGAAGATCTCGCGCACAAGTTTCGCTCGAACTGCGAACCCATCATCGGCAAGGCCCGTTGCGATGAGCTGCTCGATGCCGTCTGGCGGCCGGGAAAACCGAGCGATCTACGGACTTTCTTCGCGTGGTAGGCGCGAAGCGCGACAGGTTGTCGCACGTCGCATGGTGGACGGCTGCATTGGCGTTTGCCTGTTTCTCCGGGCGCGATGATCGGATAAAATGGCCACCTCCCCAGTTATTTCCGCAGGGCATTCCCGGCAAGGAGAGTGAATGAAAGTTCTGGTCACGGTGAAGCGCGTGATCGATCCGTATGTGAAAGTCCGCGTCAAGTCGGACGGCACCGGCGTCGAAACCGCAAACGTCAAGATGACGATCAACCCGTTCTGCGAGATCGCGGTCGAGCAGGCGGTGCGTATGAAGGAGGCCGGCACGGTGACCGAGATCGTGGCGGTCTCGATCGGCGTGCAGCAGTGCCAGGAGACGCTGCGCACGGCGATGGCGATGGGCGCGGATCGCGGCATCCTGGTTGAGACCGCGGCGGACATGCAGCCGCTTGCGATCGCGAAGCTGCTGAAAGCGATCGTCGAGAAGGAGCAGCCCAAGCTCGTCATCGTGGGCAAGCAGGCGATCGACGACGACTCGAACCAGACCGGGCAGATGCTCGCGGCGCTGCTCAACTGGCCGCAGTCGGCATTTACCTCGAAGATCGAGGTGAACGGCGACGCCGCCGACGTGACGCGCGAGATCGACGGCGGGCTGGAAAAGCTCGCTATCAAGCTGCCTGCGGTGGTGACCACTGATCTGAGGTTGAACGAGCCGCGCTACGTCACGCTGCCCAACATCATGAAGGCGAAGAAGAAGCCGCTCGAGGTGCTGAAGCCCGAGGCGCTCGGCGTGGACGTGACGCCGCGGTTGAAAACCCTGAGCGTGACGGAACCGCCCAAGCGCAGCTCGGGGGTCAAGGTGGCGGATGTCGCGGAGCTGATCGCGAAACTCAAAAACGAAGCGAGGGTGATCTAAATGGCTGTCCTGGTCATAGCGGAACACGACAACCAGCGGTTCAAGCCGGGTGTCACCAATACCATAGCCGCCGCGGTGAAAATGGGCGGCGACGTCACGGTGCTGATTGCCGGTCATCAATGCGGCGCAGCGGCCAATGTCGCGGCGAAGGTCGACGGTGTGAAGCGCGTGCTCCTGTGCGATGCGCCGCACTACGTTGGTGCGCCTGCCGAGAATCTCGCGGCGCTCGTCGTCAGCATGGCCCCGCAATATACACACATCGTTGCCCCCGCTTCCGGTTTCGGCAAGAACTTCATGCCGCGGGTGGCGGCGCTGCTCGACGTGCAGCAGGTTTCCGACATCAGCGCGGTCGAGTCGCCCGATACCTTCGTGCGCCCGATCTACGCCGGCAACGCGCTCCAAACAGTGCAGTCGTCGGACAAGATCAAGATCGTGACGGTGCGCGCGACGGCGTTCGACCCTGCCGGCGACGCTGCG
This sequence comes from Betaproteobacteria bacterium, assembly GCA_016199545.1. Classification (GTDB taxonomy): domain Bacteria; phylum Pseudomonadota; class Gammaproteobacteria; order Burkholderiales; family SG8-41; genus DSOT01. The sequence goes on from JACQGN010000059.1 coordinate 19,655, forward strand.
ACGCCCGCGCCGATCGAAAATCTCGCACCGGTTGCCGGCACCGGGCTCACGCAATTCCTGGGGCAGGAACTCTCGAAATCCGAGCGGCCGGAGCTCACCGCGGCGCGCATCATCGTCTCCGGCGGCCGCGGCATGGGCAGCAGCGAGAATTTCAAGATACTCGAGGCGCTTGCCGACAAGCTGGGTGCAGCGGTCGGCGCGTCGCGGGCCGCCGTCGATTCGGGCTTCGTGCCCAACGACTACCAGGTCGGCCAGACGGGCAAGATCGTGGCGCCGGAGCTGTACATCGCGGTGGGCATATCCGGCGCGATCCAGCATCTCGCAGGAATGAAGGACAGCAAGGTGATCGTCGCCATCAACAAGGACGCCGAAGCGCCGATTTTTTCGGTGGCGAGTTACTGGCTCGTCGAAGACCTGTTCAAGGCGGTGCCGGAACTCACGGCGAAGCTTTGACGTAGTAAATCGTGACTGGTGAGGCGTGATATGGTGATGCGTGACTGGAAATGCGTGGCTGGTGACCCGTGACTGGAAATGCGTGACATGTGAATCCGTAGGCCGGCAATCCTTTGCCGGCTTCGTTCGCGGCAAGGGATTGCCGCGTTACGATTCACGCCGTATCAGTCACGCCGTATCAGTCACGCCGTATCAGTCACGCCGTATCAGTC
>JACQGN010000060.1 GCA_016199545.1 Betaproteobacteria bacterium
CCCCTACGCTGACACACACACAGCCCATTGCGCTCAGAGACCGCGAACGGGCTCCGGCATCCTGCTCATCTGCGCAACTTGGAACGCCTCACCGAACCGTGAGGCTCAGACACACCACCGCGAAGCGGTTTAGTTCAACGAGAAATCGGCCCCATAAGTGGGGCATTTGTTTTGCCCCGAAACCGGGGCTGAAGCACGGAAGGCTACTCCTTACCCCCTGATTCCTCAAGCCGGTCAACCGGGGTGGCAACAGGTACGTTAATCCAGTATAGGCACCTGGGAATGGGAGGCAGCATGGCCGCGCCGAAATTGCTCGATCAGTGCCGCGAGCGCCTGCGGGTGAAGCACTACAGCCTGCGCACGGAGGACGCGTACCTGCACTGGGCGCGCCGCTTCATCTACTTCCACGGCAAGCGCCACCCGGAGCAGATGAATGATCCGGAGGTCGAGGCGTTTCTGACTCATCTGGCGGTTACAGACAGGGTTGCCGCGGCAACCCAGAATCAGGCCCTCTCCGCCCCTGCTCTTTCTTTACAAGGAGATCATCCAGCGGGACCTGCCGTGGCTCGACGGCGTCGTCAGGCCGAAACGCCCGGCGCGCCTGCCGGTGGTGCTGACCGAAGGTGAGGTGCGCGCGCTGCTGGCGCGGCTGGAGGGCACGCGCTGGCTCATCGTCAGCATGCTGTATGGAACCGGAATGCGGCTGCTGGAGTGCCTGCGGTTGCGCGTTAAGGATGTCGATTTCGAGATGCGGCAGATCACGATCCGGGAAGGCAAGGGACAGGAATTCGTGAGAGCGTGAGAGCGGGAGGTCGGGAGATGGAAAAGCCACACAAGAAACTCGACGTCTGGAGACTGTCGATGCAACTGTCCAGAACGATATATCGCCTGACGGCGCAATATCCCTCTGAAGAACGGTTTGGACTCGTTTCCCAGATGCGGCGTGCCGCTGTGAGCATTCCCAGCAATATTGCCGAGGGCGCGGCGAGATACTCGCGGAACGAGTTCCGGAACTTCCTCTCCATTGCGAGGAGTTCATTGAGCGAGTTGGATACGCAGCTCGACCTCTCCGGGCAATTGGGCTTCATCGCACCCCCATCCCGACTAGGAATAGACCCCCTGCTCGCGCGAATCGACAAGATGCTCTACGCACTACACGAGGCGAAAAAGCCCACCACGCAAACGAGATAGCGGATAGGTTCATCCCACCTCCCGATTTCCCGATCCCCCGACCTCCCGTTTTGCGGCGCGCAGGGCGGCGCAGGACATGACTCCGGATATACTTCGTCCCCGCGCTTCATACGATCATCCAAGGCGGCCTTATGAACGACATCAAGCTCAGCGTTCTCGACCAGTCGCCCATCGTCAACGGCTACACGCCGGCGCAGGCCGTCAAGGAGACGATACGGCTGGCGCAGGCGGCCGAGCGCTTTGGCTACCAACGCTATTGGCTCGCCGAGCACCATTCGATCGCCGCGCTCGCCGATCCGTGCCCGGAGATTCTGGTGGCGCGGGTCGCTGCCGCGACCTCGACCCTTCGCGTGGGAACCGGCGGCGTGATGCTGCCGTACTACAGCCCGCTCAAGGTCGCGGAGCAGTTCCGCATGCTCGAAGCGCTCTATCCCGGGCGCATCGATCTCGGCATCGGGCGCGCGCCGGCGGGCGATCAGACCACTGCGATCGCCATGGGGGAGGGCCGCTATCCGGGCGCCGAGCACTTCCCGGAACAGGTGCAGTATCTCGCGGCGTACCTCGACGACGATCTGCCCGCCGATCATCCGTTTGCAAAGGTGAAGGCCATGCCTGCGGGGTCCACGTCGCCCGAAATCTGGCTATTGGGTTCGTCCGACTACAGCGGGGCGTTGGCCTCGCAATTGGGATTGCGGTTCGCGTTTGCGCATTTCATCAGCCAGCAGGGCGGCGACGAGGTGATGCACGAGTACAAACGCCGCTACCAGCCGTCGGCGCGCGAGCCTGCTCCGCGTGCGCTGTTGTGCGTGTTCGTGGTCTGCGCGGACTCCCGAGAAGAGGCTGAACGTCTCGCCGCGAGCGCGCACCTGCGCCGGCTCAACACGGACTACGGTATCAACTCGCCGATTCCGACCATAGCGGAGGCCGAGAATCATACCTACACGGATGCCGACCGGCGCCGCATCGAGCATCACAAGCGGCGGGTGGTGCTCGGCACGCCCGGTGAGGTACAAGCGCGGCTGCTGGAGTTGGCCGAGGCCTACGATGCCGACGAACTGATGGTCATCACGGTGATCGGCGACTACGACATGCGTCTGCGTTCCTACGAGCTGGTTGCGGAGGCCTTCGGCCTGTGTCAGCCCGGCGCCTCGCCCGCGCGTTAAGCTTCCTGCCGGGTGTTCCCGGCCGGGCAGGCGGCCAGTAACCGCCTGATTGACAATCAGCTTCCAAAGGAGGGCGTGATGAAGAACTGGATCGCGGTAGCGATGGGTCTGATGTTGGCGGCATCGCCGCTGGCATTTGCGCAGGAAAAGGGCAAGGCGGACGAAAAAAAAGCCGCGTCGGCGCAGGCGGCGCCGAAGGCGGAGGAGAAGAAGGCAGCACCGGCGAAAGCAGCACCCAAGGCCGGCGAGAAGAAGGCCGCAAAGGCCGGGAAGAAGGAGCAGCAGAAAAAAGAGCCGACCGCGAAGCAGAAGGCGCAGCAGGAGAAAATGAAGGCCTGCGCCAAGGACGCCGGCGCCAAGAAATTGAAGGGCGACGAGCGCAAGAAGTTCATGAGCACCTGCATGAAGGGGTGATGGTCTGCGATGCTGCCGCCTGATTGCAGGGCGGCGGCACGAGGGGCATACTCGCAGGGGTTATGCCCCTTTTTCATTCTGTTCGCGCGTGTCAACTCGGGGGACGTGTGTTGGCCGGCCTGATGCTATTGGGGGGGATGATGACGACGGCCGACGGGCAGGACGCGTTCGACGCCCCGCGTCGGAAGATGCTCGACGAGATTACGCAGATGACGCGCGAGACGCGCCTGGAGACCGGGCGCGCCGCGTTGAGCGAGCGCGTGATGGCGGCGATGGTCAAGGTGCCGCGCCAGCGCTTCGTCTCCGAAGCGGATGAACGGCGCGCCTACGAGAACCGGCCTCTGGCGATCGGCAGCGGCCAGACCATTTCCCAACCGTTCATCGTGGCGCTGATGACCGACCTCATGGACATCCGGCCGGGCGACAGGGTGCTCGAAATCGGCACCGGTTCCGGATACCAGGCGGCAGTGCTAGCGGAACTTGCGGCGATGGTCTACACGATCGAGATCGTGGAAGCGCTCGGCCGGCTCGCCGCGCAGCGCTTCAAAACCTACGGTTACCGCAATATCGTCGCGAAGGTCGATGACGGCTACAAGGGCTGGCCCGAACACGCTCCGTTCGATTCGATCATGGTGACCGCCGCCGCGCGCGACGTGCCTCAGCCGCTCATCGATCAGTTGAAGCCGGGTGGCAGGCTCGTGATCCCGATCGGAACGCAGTCCGCCGCGCAAACGCTTTACGTCATCGACAAGCGCGCGGACGGAACCATAGCGCGGCGGGCGGTACTCGGCGTACGCTTCGTTCCGCTCACGGACAAGGCGGGCCGACAGCAGTAAACGATACTGATGACTGACAGAGCGTGACTGGTAGGCCGTGATCCGTGACTCGTGGGTCGTCAACCCAACGAATCACCGCTCACCGCTCACTGGGTGGCGCTCACCGTCACTACGCACCGAGCTTGCGCGCAACCCACGGCGTGATGACCTCGTCACGGATGCGGTGGCTGGGCCAGTCGCGCGATCGCCCCATGTGTCCGCCAACTGGATTGATCCACGCTTCCTTCGGTGAGCCGCGCTTGAGCAGCACGAAAAGGTCGTCGACGGGAATCTGGGAATCGCGCCCGCCGTTGACGATCAGCATCGGCGCGGCCGGTTCGTCGAGCATTCCCTGCGCGGCGAGCGAATACGCGGGCGCGCACTCGAGCATTTCCTCGACGGTTGCCACGCCGAACAAAGCGGCCTTGGCGGGGAAGTAGTCGTAGAGGTACTCGGGGGTGTCAAGCGATGCTTCGAGCCAGCCGGGCGCGAAGTAGTGGTCGATCGGGCCGCCGTGCACGACAGTGCCCCGGAGGCGCGCGCGTTCCACGACAGCGAGCTTCGCAGCCCAATACCCGCTCCAACTGCGTCCCTGGACGATCACGCGCGACGCGTCGAGGTCGGGCCGCCGGGCCACGTAGTCGAGCAGCGCGGAAAACATGCGTTCGGCGGTTCGGTCCAGCGCGATGGGAGCCTCTCCCGTGCCGGGCATGTCCACCGCGAGGAGCGCGATCCCGTGCTTGAGATACGGATCGCCCGCCACCGCCACGTCCTCCTTGCGCGAGTCGAGCCCGGAGATGCCCAATACGAGCGGGGCGGGCTGCGGGGCCGCCGGCACGCGCAGGCACGCCACGATGACCTGGTTTTCGAACGGCACGCGCAGCAACTCGATCGGGGGATCGAGCAGGCGCCCGAAGTTACGGAACGCCGCCAGTGCCCGCGGGTAGACGTAACGCTTGAACGGTGTGTTCTCGACCGGCCAGCGGGCAAAGTTGAAGAGGCGCCACGCCTGCCAGAACGCCTCGCGCGCATCTGTCGGGGACGTCGGTTCCAGGGCGTGCGCACGTTCCAGGTGGAGGTCGGCGCGGTCGCTCCAGGCGCGCGCCCAGTTGTCGCGTTCGAGATCGTCGACGGCGGCGATCACCGTGCGCGCATCATCAAACGGGACCCCGGTCAAGGGGGCGAGATCGTGTTTGGCGCGCCGCGCGATCTCCTCCTTGAGTTCCGCCGGCGTGCGGCGCGTGACAAGCGGATTGCCGGCAGTCGGCGCGATGAACCAGGGAAGCTGTGCGTCGCCTGCAGCCATCAGACGCAACTGCCCAAGTACGTGCCGCGAGACGTAACGGAACATTGTCCCTGCGCTCCCAATCGTTGCAGGCAGGGACGCGACAGTCGTTCCCGCATCGTTCTTGTTACGATTTTCTTGAGAGGGGTCTTACGTAAGAAGTTCGGCGGCATTCAACCCGGCGAACTTCTTCAGAACCGGTAGTGCACCCCGAGGCGCAAACCCTGACGCCGGATCAGACTGCCCGGCTCCGGCGTGGGTATGTCGTAACGGAGCGCCCAACTTGGAGAGAACCAGTGCTCGCCCGTCAGGCTCAACTGCCATCCATCCGACGCAAGCGGATCGGAAGCGAGGCGATACTGTTCGAGTTCCCGCCGCGAATTGTAGGTCAACGCCACCGTATTGCGCTCGCCGTACAGGTAGTTCAATTGCAGCTGATATCCCAGTTGCTGCGTCCCGGAATCGGCGCGCTCCGGGGGCAGCATGTAGCCATATCCAAACGGCGTATCAGCGCCAGCGCCGCTATGGGCTGGCATCTGCAAGCTGCTGTAGCGGATCCCGACGCTCACGCCCACGCCGCCAGCGAGCGGCGCGTGTATCTGGCCCAGCAGTGCGTTACTTCGATCCGCGGTGAACGCACTTTCGGCGCTGCTCAACTCAAACGAGGAAGTCCACCGTTCTCCGCCGCGCAGCACGATACCGGCCGCTTGCTCCGCACCGCGCAGTCCGAGCGCCCGAGGGACACGCTCGACCGCATAAAACAATGGCTCCGGAACTGCATGCGTCTGTGCGAGACGCACGAGCACTTGCGGGGTCGCGCTGCCGCGGCCCAGTACGCGGCTGCCGCTCGGGGATGGCTTCAGTCCCAGCGCAGCGCGGTAACCCTGAACGAGTTGGGGCCGGTCGGCAGAATCCCCGTACACGGCAACGGCTTCGGCTGGCGTTCCCGTTGCGGCATTGGCGACCGCCGGCCAGCCGGCCGCGAGACATGCCGCAGCGACCGCTAAAGTCGGCCAATCGGGGCAGTTTGGTAGGGTTTTTTCCACAGGCGTCAGCACCGCTCACATCGCTTGTTGCTTCAGTTTACCCAAACCTGACCATGTATCGCCAGCATGTCTCGACTCGGCAACGAGCCCCACGGGTCTGTACCCGGGCAATAACCCGAGCCGATACCGGACAGCTTAGCCGACGCCGTAGGCGCACCATCATCAGGCGTATTCGTGTTGCTACGCACAATAGCAATGCATGGGATGCGAATTCCAGTTTCTGGAAATTACATAATACATTGAAAAGGCTTGGTAAATCTTTGGCACAAGGGTTGCTTAAGGGTTGGTGTGTATGCAATCGAATCGATTCGTTTCCATGGCGGCGTGGGCCGTGGTGTGCCTGTTGCGACTGATCGCGCGCAATCGGCTGGCACATGCGGCGATTGGCAGCACCCTGCCCACGCCGGCCGCCCATGTACCAAAAGCGCAACAGATCGCTTTCATTGGGCGTGCTCCCCATGTTGGACATGAATGACATACCTTCGAGTTCCAATGGAAATCACGCGCCCGCGCTGCGCGTGATGGTCGTCGACGATGCGGCGGAAAGAGCGGGAGTCGTGCAATGGGCGTTACGGCGCGCCGGGCACGAAGTGATCGCGCATGTCGCTTCGACGTTTGACCTGCACCGCCGGGTCATCGAGCTCAAGCCCGACGTGATCATCATCGATACCGAGTCGCCGGATCGCGACACGCTGGAAAATCTTTCCCTGGTGAACCGTGATGCGCCGCGGCCGGTCGTCATGTTCACGAATGACGGCGACAATCGAAAGATCCGCGAAGCGGTACGCGCCGGGGTCAGCGCCTACGTGGTGGATGGCCTCGCGGCGGATCGCGTGAGGCCCATCATCGATGTCGCCGTCGCGCGCTTCGAGCAGTTCCAGGCGCTGCGGCGCGAACTCGAGGAGACCGAGGGCAAGCTCGCCGATCGCAAATTGATCGAACGCGCCAAGGGCATCCTCATGAAGAGCGCGAAGCTGGGCGAGGAGGAAGCGTATCGCGCGCTGCGCAAGCAGGCGATGGACCGCAATCTGCAACTGGTCGAGGTTGCACGTCAGGTGGTTGCCGTCTCTGAATTGCTCGGCTGAACGGAGCGCACGCCCTCCCGGCGATGGCTGTCATTTTTGGTGCCCAGTTACGTTGCAGTGCACCAGTATTGCGCATCAGGGTGTCATCGCGGCGCCGAGTCTCCCGGCTGACGAGCCGTGAAATCGCAATAGATACAAACATGTAATCCGGAAATCCGCGGGCTGGCACGGCGGTTGCTCATGCCCGTGTGACCGGTGGCGCAATGTGGCGCACGGCCGGGCCGCCAGCGGCCCGCAAACTCAAGGACAACGGCGTCCATACACCGCACTGCAATGCGGTGGATGGGCGCTTTTTTTTGGAGCGCGCTTGGCAGCGACAACACATCAGCGCACGACAGCGACGGCGGGCTTGCCGCGTACCGAGCCGGCACGCTACGCGGGGGGCTTCGCCGTCGATGCCGTCCACTCCACCCAACTCACGTGATCCCATCAGGCGAAACATGATGCGCAAGCCCACAGTCGCACGCGAATCACCCGGCGGCACGAGATCTGCCGCGCGGCCCCGGAGAAGGACTTTCCTCGCCGGGATGTCGGCGCTCGCCGGCGCTTCCATGTTCGGCCTTCCGGCGCTGGCGCAGAAAACGCGCCCCGAAAAGGAGGCGCTGAAGTTCGGCTTCATCAAGTTGACCGACATGGTGCCGCTCGCGATTGCCTACGAGAAGAAGTTCTTCGAGGATGAAGGACTGTTCGTCACGCTCGAGGCGCAGGCCAACTGGAAGGTGCTGCTCGACCGCGTCATCGATGGCCAGCTCGACGGCGCGCACATGCTCGCGGGCCAGCCGCTCGGCGCGACGATCGGGGTCGGCACCAAGTCTCCGGTGGTCACCGCGTTCAGCATGGACCTGAACGGCAACGGCATCACGGTCTCGAACGAGGTCTGGAAGGAGATGAGGAAGCACCTCCCCATGGCGGGCGGCAAGCCGGTGCATCCGATCAAGGCCGAGGCGCTGAAGAAGGTGGTCGACGGCTTCAAGGCCGCGGGCCGGCAATTCAAGATGGGGATGGTGTTCACGCTCTCGACCCACAACTACGAGCTGCGCTACTGGCTCGCGTCGGGCGGAATCCACCCGGGCTACTACACCGCCAGCGACGTGACCGGACAGGCCAATGCCGATGTGCTGATCTCGGTGACGCCACCGCCGCAGATGCCGGCGACGCTCGAGGCGGGAACGATCCACGGCTACTGCGTCGGCGAGCCATGGAATCAGCAGGCGGTCGCCAAGGGCATCGGCGTGCCGGTGATCACCGATTACGAGATCTGGAGGAACAACCCGGAGAAGGTCTTCGGTGTGACCAAAGGCTGGGCGGAGAAATACCCCAATACGCACGTCGCCGTGGTGAAAGCGCTGATCCGCGCCGGCAAGTGGCTCGACGCGAGCGCGGCGAACCGGATCGAGGCGGTGAAGATCATCAGCCGTCCGAACTACGTCGGCGCGAGCGTAGAGGTGATCGGCAACAGCATGACCGGCACCTACGAATACGAAAAGGGCGACAAGCGGCCGCTGCCCGACTTCAACGTCTTCTTCCGCCATCACGCCACTTATCCTTTCTACAGCGACGCCATCTGGTATCTCACGCAGATGCGCCGCTGGGGACAGATCCCCGAAGCCAGGCCCGACGCCTGGTACTTCGACGTCGCGAAGCAGGTTTACCTGCCGGGCGTGTACCTGCAGGCAGCGAGAGCGCTGATCGTCGAGGGCAAGGCAGCCGAAGCCGATTTCCCGATGAAGACCGACGGCTTCCGCGGCGTTCAGGGCGGCTTCATCGACGGGATCACGTTCGATGCGAAGAAGCCGAATGACTACCTCGGAAAGTTCAAGATTGGGCTGAAAGGCAATCAGACGCCGAAGTGAGACGCGTATCCACGTCAAGGAGCTGAGAAACATGGAGAGAGTGATGAAGATGATCGGGCTCGCCGGCCGCGATCCACGCGAGCACGCACGAACGCTCGCCATGGTGATCGGCGTGCCGGCCATCGCGATCGCAGCGTTTCTGTGGCTGTGGTCGGCGAGCGCCTCGCGGGTGCAGACGAGCCTCGGCGCGGTGCCGGGGCCGCTGCAGGTCTACGCCCAGGCGAAGAGCCTGATCAACGATCACCTCGCCGAGCGGGCAAAGCAGGCCGAGTTCTACCAGCGGCAGAAAGCGCGCAACACACAGCGCCGCGCTGATGACCCCGGGGCAACGGTGACGATCCACGGCTGGACCGGCAAGCCGACCTTCGTCGACCAGATCGTCACCAGCCTGCAGACGGTGTTCACCGGCTTCCTGATCGCGACGCTCGTCGCCGTGCCGCTCGGCATCCTTTGCGGCTCCAGCCGCTTGATACAGGCGGCGCTGAATCCCATGATTCAGGTGTTCCGGCCGGTATCGCCGCTCGCCTGGCTGCCGATCGTGACGCTCGTCGTGAGCGCGGTCTACGCGACCAGCGACGGTGCGCTGTTCCAGAAATCGTTCCTCGTGTCGGCGATCACGGTGACGCTGTGTTCGCTCTGGCCGACGCTCATCAACACCGCGGTCGGCGTGCAGTCGGTGGATCGGGACCTGCTCAACGTCTCGCGCGTGCTGCAGCTGCCGTGGACCGCCAAGGTGCGCAGGATCGTCGTGCCCTCGGCGCTGCCCTACATTTTCACCGGCATGCGGCTCTCGCTCGGGGTGGGCTGGATGGTGCTGATCGCCGCCGAGATGCTCGCGCAGAACCCCGGGCTCGGCAAATTCGTGTGGGACGAATTCCAGAATGGCAGCCAGGAATCGCTCTCTCGCATCATGGTCGCCGTGTTGACGATCGGCGTGATCGGCTTTCTGCTGGATCGCATCATGCTGGGGCTCCAGCAGCTTGCGGCGCGCCAGTGACGGGAGAGACGCGATGACCGCAGCCGCGACATGGATGGCCGCACCGGTGCGGGCGCATGAGCGTTCGCTGCGGACGACGGTGCCTGCGCCGGAGCCCGCGGCACCAGCGCTGGAACTGCGCGCAGTGGCGAAAAGCTACGGTTCCGGCGCCGCGCGCACCGAGGTGCTGAAGGACATCAACCTGACGATCGCCGAGGGCGAGTTCGTCGCCGTGGTCGGCTTTTCCGGCAGCGGCAAGACGACGCTCGTGAATCTGCTTGCAGGGCTTACGGAGCCCGACGCCGGCGCGGTACTGAAGGGAGGGCGGCCGGTACGCGGGCCGGGACCGGACCGCGGCGTCGTGTTTCAAAGCTACTCGCTGATGCCGTGGCTCACCGTGACGCAGAATGTCGCGCTCGCCGTGGATTGCGTGTTCGCTGGCCGGCCCAGGAGCGAACGGCAGCAGCGCGTGGCGCGCTATATCGAGATGGTGGGGCTCTCCGCTGCCGTCTTCAAGCGCCCGGCGGAACTCTCCGGCGGCATGCGCCAGCGGGTCGCCGTCGCGCGGGCGCTGGCGGCGAACCCGGACGTACTGTTGCTCGACGAACCGCTGTCCGCGCTCGACGCGCTCACGCGCGCGAAGCTCCAGGACGAGATCATCCACATCTGGAACAAAGAGCGGAAGACGGTCCTGTTGATTACCAACGACGTGGACGAGGCGCTGATGCTCGCCGACCGCATCGTGCCGCTCGATCCCGGGCCGCGCGCTTCGCTGGGCCCTTCATTCACGGTTGACGTTTCGCGGCCGCGCGACCGGCGGGCGATGAATCACGACACCCGCTTCAAGGAACTGCGGGCGGCGGTGACCCAGTATCTGATCGCCGCGGGCGCATGGCGCGGTGCGACGAACGGCGCCAAGGTCATTCAACTGCCGTCGCTCACGCCGCAGGTGCAGGACGGTTTGCGGCCGCAGCTCACGACGCTCCTTCGCATGCGACATCCCGGACGCCCGGCTCAGGTCGGGGACGGAGTGGCGGGCACGCCGGGCGGCGGCACGCCGGCGCCGCGGATGAACGACGAGCGCTTCGTCGAATTCACCCGCCTCGGCAAGATCTATCCGACCCGGCAGGGTCCGCAGAAGGTCGTGGACGGCTTCGAGGCGAAGATCAGGAAAGGCGAGTTCGTTTCGATCATCGGGCATTCAGGCTGCGGCAAGTCCACCGTGCTGTCCATGATCGCGGGCCTTACCGACATCACGGAGGGCGGCATTATTCTGGACGGTCGCGAAATCGCGAATGCCGGCCCCGATCGCGGCATCGTGTTCCAGGCGCCGAGCCTCGTGCCCTGGCTCACCGCCTACGAGAATGTCGCGCTCGGCGTGGAGAAAGTCTTCCCGCACGCTACGACTGCTGAGCGCCGCGACACAGTCGAGTACTACCTGGGTCGCGTCGGCCTCGCCGATGCGATGCACAAGCGCGCCGCGGAGCTCTCCAACGGCATGAAGCAGCGTGTGGGCATCGCGCGTGCGTTCGCGCTGTCGCCCAAGCTGCTGCTGCTCGACGAACCTTTCGGGATGCTGGACTCGCTTACGCGCTGGGAACTGCAGGAGGTGCTCATGGAGGTCTGGGCGCGCAACCGGATCACCGCGATCATCGTCACGCACGACGTCGATGAGGCGATCCTGCTGGCCGACCGCGTGCTGATGATGACCAACGGTCCGCGCGCGAAGGTGGGGCGGGTGATGGACGTGTCGCTGCCGCGGCCGCGCACGCGCCGCGCGCTGCTCGCGCATCCGCGCTATTACGAACTGCGCGAGAGTCTGATTACGTTTCTCGAGGAGTGCGACCACCAGTGACCCGTGACCGGTGACCAGTGATATTGACGAACCCTGGGACAGAAGGATGAAGGCAGAAGACGAAAGGCAGAGAGAACACCGGTCACCGGTCACCGGTCACCGGTCACTGAAGTCCGGCCGCAGGCCGGGCAAGGTGTGGCTGATCGGCGCCGGGCCCGGGGACCCCGAGCTGCTGACGTTCAAGGCCGCCCGTGCGCTGCGTGAGGCGGAGATCGTGCTGGTGGACGAACTCGTCGATCGGCGGGTGCTGGCTCATGCCCGCCGCGATGCCCGGATCGTGGACGTGGGGAAGCGCGGCGGCTGCAAGTCCACGCCACAGGCTTTCATCGAGCGGCTCATGGTGCGGCTCGCGCAGCGCGGCGCGGCCGTCGCGCGGCTGAAGGGTGGTGATCCCTTCGTGTTCGGCCGCGGTGGCGAGGAGGCGCTCGCTCTTACGCGGGCCGGAGTTGCGTGGGAGGTGATACCGGGAGTTACCGCCGGGATTGGTGTCCCCGCGTCGCTCGGCATCCCCGTGACCCAGCGCGACGTCGCGCGCGGCGTGACGTTGATCACGGGGCATTCCGGAGACGGGAGCGAGCCGGATTGGCGCGCCTTGCGCGCCGGCGCCACCACCCTTGTCATCTACATGGGAATCAAGCGCGTGGGCTCCCTGGTCGGCGCCATGCTGGAGGCGGGTTTCCCCGCGGACACGCCGGCCTGCGCGATCCAGAACGGCACGCTTGCCCGGCAGCGCGAAGTGGTGACGACGCTTGGACGGCTGCCACGCGCGGTCGTGGAGGCTCAGCTTGGCAGCCCCGCGATTCTGGTAGTCGGGGAGGTGGTGCGCCACGCGCGTATCGCGACCGAATCGACTGCCCAGCGGGTGGCGTGAGGAGCACGATGAAGACCGGAAAACTGGTGGTGATCGGCAACGGCATGGTGGGCCAGCGTTTCCTGGAGCAGATCGCAGGCCGCATGTCGAGCGATGCGCTCGACGTGACGGTGTTCTGCGAGGAGCCGCGCGCCGCCTATGACCGCGTGCAGCTCACGAGCTTCTTCGCGGGCAAGTCGGCCATCGATCTCAACGTGGTCCCGGCGCGATTCTTCGAAGACCGTGCGATCACGCTGCGGCTGAACGACCGCGCGGTCGAGATCGACCGCCGCCGCAAGATCGTGCGTTCCACCCGCTATCGCGAAGTGGCATACGACAAGCTCGTGCTCGCCACCGGCTCGTACCCGTTCGTGCCGCCGATCCCGGGGCGCGATCGGCGCGGCTGTTTCGTCTATCGCTCGATCGAGCATCTCGAAGTCATCCGTGCCGCCGCGCGCCGCGCGCGCGTCGGAACGGTGATCGGCGGGGGACTGCTCGGCCTCGAGGCCGCGAAGGCGTTGAAGGATCTCGGGCTCGAAACGCATGTGGTCGAATTCGCGCCGCGCCTGATGGCGGTGCAGCTCGATGAAGCCGGCGGGCGGCTGCTGCGGAGGCAGATCGAAGCGCTCGGCGTGTTCGTGCACACCTCGAAGGGCACGAAGGAAATCGTCGACGGCGCCGAGCGTGCTCACAGGATGGTGTTCGCCGACGGAACCATGCTGGAGACGGATCTGATCGTGTACTCGGCCGGGATCCGGCCGCACGACGAACTCGCACGCGCGGCCAGGCTCGCGGTGGGTGAGCGCGGCGGCATCGTGATCGACGAGCACTGCCGGACCTCGGACCCCGACATCTATGCCGTGGGCGAATGCGCGCTCTGGAACGGACGCATCTACGGACTGGTCGCACCGGGTTACCAGATGGCGGAGGTCGCTGCGCGTCATCTCGCGGGCGAAGCCGACGCGAGGTTCAGCGGCGCCGACATGAGCACGAAGCTGAAGCTATTGGGCGTGGACGTGGCTTCCATCGGCGACGCGCTTGGTACAACGTCCGGGTCACTCGACTACGTCTACACCGACCCGGTCGCGGGCATCTACAAGAAGCTCGTCGTCGCGGGCGACGGCAAGGCGCTGCTGGGCGTGATCCTGGTCGGTGACGCCGCCGACTACGGCACGCTGCTCCAGATGACCCTGAACGGCATACCCTTGCCCGAGCACCCCGAGAATCTGATTCTGCCGGCGCGCGCCGGCGCGACGCATGGCCTGGGTGTGGACTTGCTACCGGCCACGGCGTTGATCTGCTCGTGCAACAGCGTCGCCAAGGGTGACCTGTGCGAGGCGATCGCGGGTGGTGCGACGAGCCTGGGCGCGCTGAAGAAGGAAACGAAGGCGAGCACCAGTTGCGGCGGCTGTGGCCCGCTGGTGAAACAGATTCTCGACTGCGAACTGAAGAAGCGCGGCGTCGATGTGAAGAACCACCTGTGCGAGCACTTTCCGTATTCGCGCCAGGAGTTGTTCCATCTCGTTCGTTTCGGCAACTTGCGCGCCTTCGAAGACGTGATGGCCAGGCACGGCCGCGGCCGCGGCTGCGACATCTGCAAGCCCGCGCTCGCCTCGATCTTCGCCTCGTGCTGGAACGAGATGATCCTCAAGCCCAGGCACGCGCCGCTGCAGGACACGAACGACCACTTCCTCGCCAATCTGCAGAAGAACGGCACGTATTCGATCATCCCGCGGGTGCCGGGTGGCGAGATCACGCCCGAAAAGCTGATCGTGCTCGGGCGGGTGGCGCAGAAATTCGGGCTCTACACCAAGATCACGGGCGCGCAGCGCATCGACCTCTTCGGCGCGCGGGTGGAGCAGTTGCCGCTCATCTGGCGGGAACTGGTGGACGCGGGTTTCGAGTCCGGGCACGCCTATGGCAAGGCACTGCGCACCGTGAAGTCCTGCGTCGGCAGCACCTGGTGCCGCTACGGCGTGCAGGATTCGGTGCTGATGGCGATCAACATCGAGAACCGCTACCGCGGCATCCGCTCGCCGCACAAGATGAAAATGGCGGTTTCGGGCTGCACGCGCGAGTGCGCGGAGGCGCAGAGCAAGGACGTGGGCGTCATCGCCACGGAAAAAGGCTGGAACCTGTACGTGTGCGGCAACGGCGGCGTGAAGCCGCGCCACGCCGACCTGCTCGCCAGGGACCTCGACGATGCGACGCTTATCAAGTTCATCGACCGCTTCCTGATGTTCTACATCCGCACCGGCGACCGGCTGCAGCGCACCGCCACCTGGCTGGAAAACCTCGAAGGCGGCGTCGATTACGTGCGCAAAGTGGTGTGCGAGGACTCGCTGGGCATCGGCGCGGAGCTGGAAGCCGACATGCAGAAGCTGGTGGACACCTACGAATGCGAATGGAAGAAGGCGATCAACGATCCGGAGATCATGAAGCGCTTCCGCCATTTCGTGAACAGCGACCAGCCGGACTCGAACATGGTGTTCGTCACGGAGCGCGGCCAGATCCGGCCCGCGCGGCCCGAGGAGCGCGAGCCCGGCCGCGAGGTGGTAACGGTATGAGCAGGAATCGCATTCGCGAGTGTTTTACCAACCCAAAAAACGGCAGTTGAGCCGCCGATAGACGCCGATGAACGCCGATTGCACAAGAACAATGGCTGCCACCAGTGAAGCGGTGTTTTCCAGACGCCGTCTCATTCCCTCTGTGGGTCATGGACATGAAGCATTACACCGCTTTTATTTTTCGGCGTTCATCGGCGTTCATCGGCGGCTAATTGCTTTTTCTAGGTTCACGGAGGTCGCGTGAGTGCCCGGCCGGTGTGTGACTTGACTGCGTGGGTTGTGGTCTGCCGGCTGCACGACATCGTGCCGAACACGGGGGTATGCGCGCTGGTGGGTGAGCGCCAGGTCGCCGTATTCCGCCTGGACGACGACAGCGTGCACGCGATCGACAACCACGACCCGTTCTCGCGGGCGAACGTGCTCTCGCGCGGCATCGTAGGCGACCTGAAAGGTGAAATCGTGGTGGCTTCGCCGGTGTACAAGCAGCACTTCAGCCTCGCTTCGGGTCAGTGCCTGGAGGACCCGGGCGTGCGCGTCCCGGTATTTTCGGTGCGCGTGCAAGACGGCGTGGTCTGGGTGCGGGCGTAGGAAAGCGACAATGCTGTTTGGGCGCCGGGTGAGGAATCCGGTCAAGATTGCCGACAAGGGCGTGGTCGACTGGAAGTACACCACCTGCGGCTACTGCTCCACCGGTTGCTCGATCGAAGTCGGGCTGAACGCCGAGGGCAAGGCGGTGACCTCGCGCGGGGTGGCCGACGCGCCGGTCAACCAGGGCAAGCTCTGCATCAAGGGCATTTTCGAGCACGAGCTGTTCAATTCCGCGAACCGCGGCAAGACGCCGCTCTTGCGCGAGCGCCCGAGCGACGCCTACCGCGAGGTGGGCTGGGACGAGGCGCTGGACTACTCGGCCGGCGAGATCAAGCGCATCCAGCAGAAGTACGGGCGCGACAGCATCGCCATCGTGTCCACCGGGCAGATCCTCACGGAGGAGTTCTATACGCTCGGCAAGCTCACGCGCGGCGTGATCGGCACCAACAACTACGACGGCAACACGACCCTGTGCATGGCTTCGGCGGTGTCGGGCTACAAGCGCTCGTTCGGTTCCGACGGTCCGCCCGGCTGCTACGAGGACTTCGATCACACGGAATGTCTGCTCGCGTTCGGCTCCAACCTGCCGGAGCAGCACCCGATCATTTACTGGCGCCTGAAAATGGCGCTGGAGAAGCGCAAGTTCCCGGTCATCGTGGTCGATCCGCGCGTCACCATGTTCGCGCAGATGGCCGATTTCCATCTGCCGGTTACCCCCGGAACCGACCTCGCGCTGCTGAACAGCCTGGCGCACGTGATTTTGAAAGAAGGCCTGCAGGACCGCGCCTACATCGCGGCGCACACCACCGGCTTCGAGGAGTTCGCCAATCTCGTGGCGCAATACGATCCGACTACCGCGTCCGCCATCTGCGGCATAGACGAGGACACGATCCGCCACGTTGCGCGCCTGTATGCGAAAGCGGGCGCCGCGATGTCGATCTGGACCATGGGCATCAATCAGAGCACGCACGGCTCCGACGGTGTCGCCGCGATCAACAGCCTGAACCTCATCACCGGCAACATCGGCAAGCCGGGCGGCACCAGCCTTTCGATCACCGGTCAGTGCAACGCCATGGGCACGCGTGAATGGTCGTCCTGCTCCGGCCTTCCCGGCTACCGCGCGCTGGAGAAGGAGAAAGACCGCGAGACCATCGCGAAATTCTGGGGCATCGATCCGGAGTTCTTCCCCAAGCAGCGCGGCCTTTTCATGACCGACATCTTTCCGGCCATGGAGACCGGCCAGATCAAGGCGCTGTGGCTGATCGCGACCAATCCGATGACTTCGATGCCGAACATCCCGCGCATCAAGA
>JACQGN010000061.1 GCA_016199545.1 Betaproteobacteria bacterium
CCTATACGACGGTCGCTGTGAATCTCCGAATCTCGACCAAGAGACAGGAGAACACAGTGAAAGAGTATCAGAGTCTGAGTCATACGAGGTGGGATTGTAAGTATCACGTGGTATTTATCCCGAAGCGGAGGAAGAAGACGATCTTCGGGGTTTTGCGAAAGCATCTGGGACGGATCCTTCGGGAGTTGGCGCAGCACAAGGAGTCTGAAGTCGTGGAGGGGCATCTGAGGCCGGACCATGTCCACATGTGTTTGAGCATTTCACCGAAGTATGCGGTATCGAACGTGGTGGGGTATCTGAAGGGCAAGAGTGCGATCGCCATTGCACGAAACTTCGGAGGCAGGATGAGGAACTTCACCGGTGAGGTGTTTTGGGCGAGGGGATATTTCGTGTCCACGGTGGGGCTCGATGAAGCGATAGTTCGAGCGTATATCCGCGAGCAAGAGCGGGAAGACGAGCGAATTGACCAAATGAGGCTCGATGTATGAACAGCCGCCCACAAGGCGGCTCACGGGGTGAGAGCGCCTTTGAGGCGCTCACCCAATAAGCCCCCGGCTTTGCCGGGGGTCATTTAACTTTGTTCTCGTCGATGAGGGAATTTGAAATTGGCGAAATCATGGCACGGCGCGCTGGTCGATCCGGCGTGGGTACATGCGCATCGCAACGATCCCAAGGTCAGGCTGATCGAGATCGCGGGCATGGGGCAGGATGAGATGCAGGCCTACAAGGCGGGGCACGTGCCGGGCGCGGTGTGCTGGCCGTGGAAGGAGATGCTGTGGGACTCGCACCGGCGCGAGTTTCCCGCGCCGGAGGAATTCGCGCGGCGCTGCGGCGCGGCGGGGATCGCCAACGACACGACGGTCGTGTTCTACGGCGAAGGCGTGCAGTTCGGTGTCTACGCCTGGTGGACGTTTCGCTACTGCGGCCACCGGAAGGTCAAGGTGCTCGACGGCGCGCGCTACCGCTGGGCGGCGGAGGGCCGGCCGCTGGTGACGGACGAGCTGCCGCCTCCGGCGCCCGTGACGTACGCTCCGGTCAAGCGGGTCGAGAAAATGCGCATCCGGCGTGAGAAGGTGCTGGCGGCGCTCGGCAACGACGGCATCACCCTCCTGGATGCGCGTTCGCCCGAGGAATACCGCGGCGAGCGCGTGGGCGGGCCGGGCGGGCCGGACGTGGGCGCGCTGCGCTACGGCCGTGTCCCGGGCGCGAAGCACCTCTATTTTGAAGACCTGCTCGACGCCAACAAGGCGTTCAAGCCGGCCGGCGAAATCGAGCAGCTGGTGACGGCGCGCGGCGCGACACCGGAGCGCGACATCATCACCTACTGCCGCATGAGCCACCGTGCGACCGTGATGTACTTTGCGTTGACCGAGCTACTCGGCTTCAAGAAGGTGAAGATCTACGACGGCTCTTGGACGGAGTGGGGCAATCTCGTCGGCGTGCCGGTGGAAAGGTGAACAATCAATGCTGAATGATGAATGCTGAATGATGAATGGAGAACTCCTATGGCAGTCCGTAGGTTGGGATAAGCGACGCGCATCCCAACAGTCAACACAATGCACCCGTTGGTGTTGGGGTTCGCGGTGTTCAACCCAACCTACAATGTGAGAGAGGAAGGAAATGGCAGCGGGCAACATGCAAGGGCACAAACTCGGGTGGATCGGCATCGGCCGCATGGGATACGCAATGGCCGAGCGGCTGGCGAAGGCCGGGTGCGACATCTCGGTGTGGAACCGCACACGCGCCAAGGCTGAGCCGTTGGCGAAATCGGGAGCAAAAGTGGTCGATGTGCTTCCCGATCTCGCGGGCTGCGACGTCGTGTTCACGATGGTGGCGGCCGGCAAGGACGTGAAGGAGGTGCTGTTCGGGGCGAACGGTGTCACTTCGAAGGGCAAGGCGCCGAAGATCGTGGTCGACAGCACGTCGATTTCGCTCGAGGAATCGGCCGAAATCCGCGAGAAGCTCGGCAAGCTCGGCGTGAAGTTCCTTGCGGCGCCGGTGTCGGGCAATGCCAAGGTGATCAAGGCGGGCAAGCTCACCGTGGTCGCGTCGGGACCGAAGGACGCTTTCGACGTGGTGGCGCCGTACATGGCGGCGATCGGGCAGGGCGTGTCCTACGTCGGCGACGGCGAGCTCTCGCGCATCGCGAAAATCTGCCACAACGTGATGCTGGGCGTGGTGATCCAGAATCTGTGCGAAATCACCGTGCTTGCGGAAACAGCGGGCATGAAGCGCCACGCGTTCCTCGATTTTCTCAACAAGAGCGTGATGGGCTCGACATTTACGCGCTACAAGACGCCCGGCCTCGTCAATCTCGATTTCCACGTCACCTTCACGCCCGAACTGCTGCGCAAGGACATCGACCTCGGCCTCGACGCGGGGAGGCGCTTCGGCGTGCCGATGCCGCTCACTTCCATCGCACGCGACATGGTGCAGACGCTGATCGGCAACGGCTATGGCGATCAGGATTTCTCGGCGCTGCTGCTGCTCCAGGCGAAGGCCTCGGGCATCGAGCTCAAGTCCGAGAACGTCGAAATCGGTGACGGACTCGGATCGTAATCGAAGGAGGGCGCATGGCGGCACAAGTCGAATACCTGGAAGGCACGGAGTTCCAGAAGACCCGGGCGTTTTCGCCCGCGGTCATCACGCTGGGCGGCAAGACGGTGTGGCTCGCGGGACAGACCGCCCCGACCGACGAGGCTGGCAAGGACATCACGGGCAACTTCGAGGCCCAGACGCGGACGATCTTCGCGCTCATGGACAGGACCTTGAAGCGCGCCGGTGGCACCCTCTCCAACCTGGTGACCATGACGGTCTTCATCAACGACCCGCGCCATGGAGACGCGTTCGTGAAGATCCGCGGCGAGATTTTCAAGGACGGGCGTTTTCCGGCGAGTGCGCTGATCACGGTGTCCAACTTCGCGCGGCCCGGCGTCGTGATCGAGATCCAGGGCGTGGCGGTCATTTAGCCAGCGCGGGGAGCGTTGCGTGGGGGACCAGTATCCGGTAGTGAAGGTGGCCGCCGTGCAGGCGGCCTCGGTGTTCCTCGATCGCGAGAGCTCGACCGCGAAGGCGTGCCGGCTGATCCGCAAGGCCGGAAGCAATGGCGCGCGCGTCATCGCCTTCCCTGAGGGCTTCATCCCGACGCATCCGGTGTGGTACCACCATCACGCGGCGACCGGGGCGCTCGCCAACCGGCTGGCGACGGAACTGTTCAAGAATTCGGTGGAGATTCCGGGGCCCGACATCGATGCGCTCTGCGCCGCCGCGCGCGATGTGAACGCCTATGTGGTGATCGGCGTGTGCGAAAAGCTCCCACGCACCATCGGCACCATGTTCAACACCCAGGTCTACATCGGCCCCAACGGCCGACTCCTCGGCAAGCACCAGAAGATCATGCCGACGGTGGGCGAGCGCCTGGTGCACATGGGCGGCTTTGGCGATACCTTCGGCGCGTTCCAGACTGAGTTCGGCCCGATGAGCGGGCTGATCTGCGGTGAGAACTCGAACCCACTCGCGGTCTTCGCGCTCACCGCCGAGGGCACGCGCATCCACGTGATGAGCTGGCCCAATCATTTCCCGACGAGCGGCGACCCCATGCGCAACCGCGTGGCAGTCGATTCGCAGGCCTTCGCGCAGATGAGCAAGGCGTTCGTGGTCTCAGCGTGCGGCACCGTGGATGAGGACATGATCCGCAAGCTGGAGCCGGGCCCGGAAGCGGAGAAGTTCCTGCGCAGCCCGGACTGCTGCGGCGGCAGCGTGATCGTCGCGCCCAACAGCCGCATCATCGCAGGTCCCATGGGCGCGGAGGAAGGCATCCTCTACGCGGAGTGCAACCTCGAGATCGGCATCCAGATGAAGCTGCGGCACGACTTCGCGGGGCACTATAATCGACCCGACATCTTTCAGTTGCAGATCAGCCGCGCCGCGCCGCGCATCTACACGGTGCAGGGTGTGGAGGAGCAGATCGCGTTGCCCAAGGTGCGGGCGGTCGAAACGCGACTTCCGCGGCACGCGGCGCCGCGGCTGACGGATGCGACGGGACGGAGCGCGCGGCGCCGTGCGGTGCGCAAGCGGTCGCGCGCGCCGCACAAGAAGCGATAACGGAGGAGAGGGGCGGTATGGGCGTGAACCACCGCATCGAAGTTCGCGGAGCGGGCAAGAGCTTCGGCAGCCTGCAGGTGTTCCGCGACCTGAATCTCGATGTCGGCGAGCGGGAAGTGCTCGCGGTCATCGGGCCGTCGGGCTGCGGCAAGACGACGCTCCTGCGGTGCATGAACGGCCTGGTGCCGTTGAGCGAAGGCGAGATCCTGGTGGAAGGCGCCCGCATGGCCGCGCCGCGCGAGGGTGTGGCGATGGTGTTCCAGCATTTCGGCCTCTTCCCGTGGAAGACCGTGCAGCAGAACGTCGCCTACGGACTCAAGCTTGCCGGGGCGACCGCCGCGGCGATCGGCGAGAAGGTGCCGTATTTCATCAACCTGGTCGGCCTTACCGGGTTTGAGGGCTACTATCCGTACCAGATCTCCGGCGGGATGCAGCAGCGCTGCGGGCTTGCGCGCGCGCTCGCGGTCAAGCCGCGGGTGATGCTGATGGACGAGCCGTTCGGCGCGGTGGACGCACAGACGCGCGAAATCCTGCAGTTCGAGCTGCTGCGCATCTGGGAAGCGCGGCCCACGACCATGGTGTTCGTCACCCATGCGATCGACGAGGCCGTGCTGATGGGCGACCGCGTGCTGG
Source organism: Betaproteobacteria bacterium (assembly GCA_016199545.1). Taxonomy (GTDB): domain Bacteria; phylum Pseudomonadota; class Gammaproteobacteria; order Burkholderiales; family SG8-41; genus DSOT01. Next base: position 4,738 of record JACQGN010000061.1, read on the forward strand.
TGCTGAAGGGGCGCCCGGCGGGCGTGCATGAGGTCGTCAACGTCGACCTGCCGCGGCCGCGAGACCGCGCCACACTTCTGCTGCCGCGTTTCGCTGAGCTTCGCGAGCATGTCTGGAGCACTCTGATGCAGGAGGCGAAGGAAGCTGAATTCAAGGTTTAGGACGGGTAGTCGCAGTAACGGTTGGCGCTGTTAATCGGAATTTGAAATTTCACAGGAGGAAGCTATGAAAACATTTGGGGTTCCCATCAGCAAACTGGCGCTGCCGGCGCTCGCCGCCGGGATCGGCATCATCGCCCTTGCGGCTTCTGCGCCGGCGAGAGCCCAGGCAGCCGATAAATTCTCGATCGGCGTACCCGGGGTGCCTCCCGTGTTTGTCTCGGCCATGGTCTATACCGCGAAAGACGCCGGGTTTTACAAGAAGTACAGGCTCGACGTAACGGTGAAACCGTTCGACTCCGGAGTCGCCGCAGCCAAGGCCGTAATCAGCGGATCCGTCGATGCGTCGATATCGCCGACGGCGCCGGTGGTGCGCATGATTACGAACGGCAATGTGCCGCTCGTTGCCGTCCAGGGATTTGAAAAGCCGGATTGGTTCGTGGGATCGATGGACCCGGGCAAAAGCAAATGCGAGGACCTGAAAGGGGGGGCGGTCGGCGTCGATTCGCCGCAAGGCGCGCGCTGGGTCGCGCTTCAAAACATGTCGCGGGCCTGTGGCCTTTTGCCCGACAAGGATATCCCGACTGTCAACCTGAGTTCCAACGTCGGCGCCGCCATGGTTGCCGGCCAGTTGACGTTCGGGGTGCTGCACCTGGATGATATTCCGGTGATCGAGCGGGAAAGCGGCAAGAAGTTGACCATTGTGCTGCAAATCGAGAAGACGGCGCCGGGCACCCATTACACCAGCTTGTTCACCAACTCGAAAAAACTTACGGCTGACCGTGACCAGCTGGTTCGCCTTGTCGCCGCGCATATCGAAGCGGTCAAGTTCATGTACGATCCGGCCAATTTCTCTAAGGTCGGCGGCTACGCGAAACCGACCGGGCGCAATCTTCAGGACGCGACCAATGCGGTCAAGGTCTTCACTGATTTCGGGTTCTGGCCCAACGGCCATCCGGGCCTTGACAGAAAGCGGTTTGACAAAACCGTCGAGATCCAGGTGATGGTCGGGAAGAAGACCCAGGGCAAAGGCGGGATCAAACCCGAGGCAAAGCCAGTGTCCTATGAGCGCTTTGCCGATCTTTCTATATGGAACGATGCCGTGGAGCTGGTGAAGAAATCGAAATAATGACGCTGCTGAAAGCGGGCATTCGGGCGGGAACGTGCTGGAGTATTTACCGGCGGTTTCCGCCCGGCTATCTTTTTTATCAGGAACGTGCGTATCGGGTTTCGGATTTTAATTCGTAGAGCAGCGACTTGTGATCGAGCTGATTAATTCGGATGCGCGGTGGGTCCGCCGGGCGACATTCACCATAAGCATATTGCTGGGCGCGGCAATCTGGGAGTACGCGGGCCACAATGCGAATCCGTTGTTCATGGCGCCGCTCATCGGCAGCACTCAGAGCCCGGGCGTTGCCGCGAGGTTGGTCGATTTCATCGGCGACAGCCAATTCCGTGCCGCCACGCTGAGTTCCCTCAAGCTGTTCGCAACGGGTTTTGTGCTTGCTCTCGTCGTTGCCGTGCCTTTCGGAATCATTCTCGCGCGGCTGACGCTGCTGCGCGTCGCCCTCGAGAGCTACATTCTCGTGCTGTACGTAACGCCAATGGTCGCCCTGATCCCGTTCGTGCTGTCGATCTTGGGGTTCGGCTTCTGGCCCAAAGTTTTGGTCGTTTTTCTCTTTGCGTTCTTTCCGATCCTTTACAACACCCTGGAAGGCGCGCGCAGCGTCAAGCCTGAATTGCTGGAAGTCGCAGGCTCGTTTCGCGCCAGCGAGTGGTCGATGTGGCAGGATATCCTGATTCCCTACACCCTCCCGTTTGCCCTGACCGGAATCCGGCAGGCGACGGGCCGGGCCCTGGTTGGCATGATCGCCGCCGAATTTTTTCTGAGCACCAGCGGTCTGGGCGAGGTCATCATGGTCGCCTCGCGCACCCCTGATATGACAAACATGCTTGCCGCAATCTCTCTCATAACGATACTTGGCGTCATTCTCATGCGGGGTGCCCAGGTCCTGGAGCAGAAGTTTTCAGCGTGGCGCGGCGTTGACGGATGAATAAACAGGCAACCCATGTCGCCGCCGCCATGATGGGCACAAGCCGGTCGTCGAGCGCCTTTCCCAGGCCAGATGTCCGGGTAAAAATTGTTGCCGGCGTGGCCATCCTTGCTGCATGGCAGGTGGGTGTCGCCGCTTTCGCGCCGCGCTTCGTTGCCAAGCCGCTGGGCATCGCCGCGGCCTTTCCGGCGGTCATCACCGACCCTGCCTTCCAGGCGGCGGTGGCAAGTACCCTGGGCGCCGTCCTTCAGGGGCTGTCCTTCGCCATGCTCACGGGTGTCATCATCGGCATCGCCATGGGACGGGTGAAGGTTTTTGACCGCCTGCTGAATCTCTATGTCAACGGCCTCTATGCGATGCCGATGGTGGCGGTATTGCCTTTACTCGCTACCTGGTTTGGTTATGAAAGCAATGCGCGACTGGCGACCATCGTTTTCGCGGCATTTTTTTCGATCGTCATCAACGTCAGGGACGGAGCCCGTTCGGTGCCGCCGGAATACCTGGAAGTCTGCAAGGCTTATCGCGCCAAGCGCCGCCACGTCTGGTTCGACATTACGCTTCATTCGTCGCTACCGTATCTCGTCGCCGGCTTCCGACTGGCGTCCGGGAGAGCCCTGGTGGGTGCGGTGATCGCGGAGTTCTTTGTCTCGCTGGAGGGGGTTGGCATGTATATCCTGACGCATGCGCGCTCCTTCCAGCACAACGAAGCCGTCGTTGGCGTGCTCGCTCTCGCCGCCTTCGGGCTGTTTTTCGAGTGGGTCATGAACTGGGTAATGCGCCGCTTTCTGCCGTGGGCGAGACGGTCCTGACATGAATTATCGGAAAGCGGAAGCGAAGGCGGCGGCGCGGGCGCAGTTCCGGGGGCTGTGGGCGGCGATCACGACGCCGTTCACGCCGGACAACCGCATCGACGAAGCGGGGCTGCGGCGCAACATGCGTCATTTCACCGACGTGCTGCACGTCGAGGGCATCTTCTGCACCGGCACGATGGGCGAGTTCTGGGCGCTCACCAAGGAGGAGCGCAAGCGCGTCGTCGAGATCGTAGTGGAGGAAGCGCGCGGCAAGTGCCGCATCATCCCGCATACCGGCCACCACTCGGTGGAGGAGACGATAGACCTCACGCACTATGCGGAAGTGAAGACGCTCTGCGGCGAGAAGATCGTGATGAGCCACCCGTCGGAATCCGACTGGCTGCCGCTCATGCGCGATTACGGGGCGCAGGTGCACATGTCATCGGCGGCGCCTTTCATCTACCAGACGGCGCACTGGCAGCCGCTGCGCGAGTACACCGAACTCGCGCTCGCCGGCCGGTTCGCGGAAGCCGAGAAGATCGCGCAGACGCTTGAGCCCGTGCGCAAGGTGCACCACCGCTGGATGCGCGACCCGTGGGTGAAGCAGCGCATCATCGCGATCAGCTACCTCAAGGCGTGGATGGAACTGCTCGGGCTCGCCGGCGGCGCGGTGCGGGCACCGCTGCTGCAGGCGACGGTTGAGGAGCGTGAGCAGATGAAAGCCGACATCGAGCGCTCGGACCTTCTCGCAAACGGGACCGGCGCACGCCGGTCCCGCGCCGCTTAGGCGTTTGAAAGCATCGGCCACAGAGCACACAGAGATCGCAGAGAACTCGTTAAGCATTCCCTCCCCCTTGAGGGGGAGGGTTAGGGTGGGGGTGGACGTGCCAAGGATGTCTCGAAATTCCGCAAGAGTGAGTAAACCATGGCCGTGATGTTTGGCGCCGACGCGCTGGAAGGCGTGATCGGCATGCGGGACGCCATCGATCTCGTGGAATGGATGGCACGCCACGAGGCCGCCGGCCGCACCTTCGTCTCGCCGCGGCTCACCACCCGTTTCGAAGGCGGCTGGATGCGCATGATGTTCGCCGCCGATTACGAGTCGGGTTACGCCGCCACCAAGGCGTTCCACATGATCGAGGGCGTGGGCGTGCGCTACATCGTCTCGCTCTATCGCCTCGCCGACGGCGAACTGCTCGCGATGCTCGACGGGCGGCTCATAACCGATCTTCGCACCGGCGCGGCGAGCGGCGTCGCGGCGCGGCGCGTGTACATCGGCGAGCCGGTGACGGTGGCGCTGATCGGCTCCGGTCACCAGGCGCGCACCCAGCTCGAAAGCCTCGCCTCGGTGTACTCCGTGCAATCGGCCGTGGTGTTCAGCCCGACGCGCGAGCATCGCGAGAAGTTTGCGCACGACATGACGGCACGGCTGGAACTGCCGGTTGCCGCCGCCGAGTCGGCCGAAGCTGCCGTGCGGAATGCGAACGTCGTCGTGACGGCGACCAGCTCGGTGAGCGGCGAGCCGGTGGTGCGCGGCGAGTGGCTCGACCGTTGCCGGCTGCTGTGCGCGGTGGGCAGCACCCGGCCGCAGTCGGTGGAGATCGACACGCGCTGCTTCGGTCGGGCCGCGCTCGTGCTGCTGGACTCGGAGCACGCGGCGGAGGAGGCGGGCGATCTGCAGAACGCGATCAAGGCCGGCGCCGCGCCGGCGTCCAAATGCCAGAGCCTCGCGCAACTCGCGGCGGGCGAAGTCTCCGTGCCGATGGAGGACATGGTGCTGTTCAAGTCGGTCGGCACGGCGCTGCAGGATCTCGCGCTCTCGATCCAGTATTTCGAAATGCTGGGCGAACTGCCGCATTATTCGCGCGTCGCCGAACTCGGCAGCCTCAAGCAGCCGGTAAGCGGGCCTCCGCGGCCCTGATTTCCTTTCCCGCTCCTCCCGGGAGAGGGGCCGGGGGTGAGGGAAGCAGGCGCATCTCCTATCCCCGGTCGAAGGATCAACGTGGTTCGTTAAGGAAGGAACATGGCAAAGAAGGCAGCAAGACCGGCAGGAAAGAAAAAGCGTGCGAGCGCCGAGTACCAGTACCCGAAGATCGACGAGAGCGCCGCGGCGAATTTCGTGTCGCTGCAGGAAATCGTGATGGCGGCGCGCCGTAATCTGCCGCAGTACCTGTGGGACCATCTTTCGGGTGGCGCCGATTCGGAAACGACACTCCTGCGCAACCGGCAGGGGCTCGACAGCCTCGCGCTGCGGCAGCGCGTACTGGTGGACGTGAGAAAGATCGACATCTCGACCACGTTGCTGGGACGCAGGCTCGCAAGTCCCGTTTTCCTCGCGCCGGTGGGTGGCTTCGTCGGCTACGCGCACCCGGAAGGCGCCTGCAACGTCTCGCGGGCGGCGGTCGCGCACGGCACGACCGCGTTCATCAGCACGGCGGCGAAGCCCAGCATCGAGGCGGCCGCTCAAGCGGTGACGGAGCCGCTCATATTCCAGCTCTACGTCAGATCGGACCGCAAGTGGGTGGAGGAAATCCTCGACCGCGCGAAGGCCGCCGGCTACCGCGCGCTGTGCGTATGCGTGGACCGCAACTACTACGGGCGCCGCGAGCGGGACATCATCGCCCGCGCGCGCGTGCACGAGGGCTTCGGCGATCCCTCGTTCCAGATGGGGCTCAGGTGGGACGATCTCATCTGGATGAAGCAGCACATGAAGCTGCCGCTGATCGTCAAGGGTGTGGCCACCGCGGAAGACGCGAGGCTCTCGGTCGAGCACGGCGCTGACGTGGTCTACGTCTCCAACCACGGCGGGCGGCAACTCGACCACGGCCAGGGCACTATCCAGGTGCTGCCGGAAGTGGTGGCGGCCGTGAATGGCCGCGCCGAAGTCCTGTGGGACGGCGGCGTGCAGCGCGGCACCGATGTCATCAAGGCGCTCTGCCTCGGCGCGCGCGCGGCGGGCGTCGGCAAGATGCTGGGCTGGGCGTTGGCGGCGGGTGCGCAGGCCGGATTGAAGCGCATGCTCGAACTGATGGACGTCGAAATCCGCACGGCAATGGGACTGATGGGTGTCACGTCGCTCTCGCAATTGAACCCGTCCTGGTTGCGGCCGGCGCAGCCGGTGCGCACGCTGAGCCAGACCAACACCTACCCGTGGTTCGAAGAGACCGTCAGGCGCGAGACGGCAACGGCGAGGAAGGAATCGTAGGTTGGGAAGGCTTTTTGTCGTCGCGAGGAGGCAAGCCGACGCGGCGATCTCGCGGCTGGCCGCGACTGCGTTGCGCGCAGCGGGATTGCTTCGTGCCTCGCAATGACAAGTGTTCCTGAACGTCCTTGTCACGGCGAACCACCATGAACGAACAACGGTCACCAGTCACGCCTCTGGCACTCGATCCGCGCCTCAACGCGATCATGGAGCAGAAATACCCGCGCTTCTCCGACGCGGAGTACGCGCGGCGCCGCGAGCGCATCGCCGAAGTCATGGCGAAAGCCGGCTGCGACCACGCGCTGATCGTCACCGTGAACCGCGCAGGAAATGCCACGCAGTGGGTTACCGGCTGGCCGGGCACGGTGGAGGCCTTCGTCGTCTTCAAGCCGGGCGAGAAGATGACGATGTTCATGGAGTGGTGCAACCACCTCCCGCTCGCCACGAAGATCGCGCGCGACGCCGACGTGCGCTGGGGCGAACACCGGGGCCTGGAGCTCACGATCGCGGAGCTCAAACGCCGCGGCGCGAAACGCGTGGGACTGATCGGCCCGCTACCGGTGGCGAAATACCGCCAGCTCGAGGAAAACTTCCGGGTGGCCGCGCTCGACGTGGAATACGTGAAGCTCCGCCTCATCAAATCGGAGGAGGAAATCGACTGGCTGCGAACCGGCGCCGCTCTCAGCGACGCGGGATTCGCCGCGCTGCTCGCGGGCACGAAGCCGGGGCTCACCGAGCGCGAACTCGCCGACATCGTCGAGCGCGCATACGTGCCCCGCGGCGGCACCACCATGATCCACTACATCGGCGTCACCTCGATGGCGAACCCGCATCTCTTCGTCCCGCCGCAGCACCCTTCGCCGCGCAAGGTGCAATCGGGTGACGTGGTGTTCTGCGAACTCTCGGCCTTCTGGTGGGATTACGCCGGGCAGGTGCTGCGCACGTTCACCGTGGACACCGAGCCGACGCCGCTCTACCGCGACCTGCACGCGACCGCTGAAGCCGCGTTCGACGCCGTCACCCGCGTCGTGCGTCACGGCACGACGATGCAGGAGATCATCGACGCCGCCGGCGTCATCGAGGACA
>JACQGN010000047.1 GCA_016199545.1 Betaproteobacteria bacterium
CACCCATATCGGCTGCGACACCAGCCAGTGCGGCTGCTGCACGGTAACGCTCGATGGGCGTGCGGTGAAATCATGCACCGTGCTCGCGGTGCAGGCCAATGGCTCGAAGGTCACGACCATCGAGGGCCTGGCCAGGAACGGAAAACTGCATCCCGTTCAGCGCGCCTTCGCCGAGTGCCAAGGACTCCAGTGCGGCTTCTGCACGCCGGGCATGATCATGGCGACGGTGGGCATGTTGAAGGACAACCCCAGCCCGACCGAGGACGAGATCAATCACGGCCTCGAGGGCAACCTGTGCCGCTGCACCGGCTACATCAACATCATCAAGGCGGTCAAGAAGAGCGCGAAGTTGATGCGCGGCAAAGCGCGCTGATCCCGCGGCCTGCCCGCTCGCCTTGGTGTCATAACCCGGAGAGGAGGAAGCCAGCATGATCAAGGCGGCGAATGGCGTTGCGCGGATACTCAAGGCCGAAGGCGTGCCGTGGGTGAGTTGTTATCCCACCAGCCACATAAACAACGCGTGTGGCGAAGAAGGCGTGCCCATTTACATGATGGGCGAGGAGCGTTTCGGGGTCGCGGTTGCCGACGCCTATTCGCGGGTGACGTGCGGCAGGCACATCGGCGTGTGCACCGCCATGGCGAGCCTCAATGCAGCCGGTATCCAGATGGCCTATGGCGCGATCGCGCAGGCCTGGGAGGATTCGTCGCCCGTGCTGGTGATTGCAGAAGGCGTGAGCCAGGGCGCGAGCCGTCACACGCACTTCGATATCGCCGAGGCGTTGCGGCCGGTCACGAAGTGGGTCGGCAAGATCGATCGCGCCGAGCTGGTGCCAGATTACATGCGGCGCGCGTTCACGCACCTGCGCTCGGGCCGGCCCGGTCCGGTGCTGCTCCTCGTGCCGAAAGACCTCGGCGAATACGACGACGCGAAGTACCCTTATGCGCCGGTGAAAGGGTGGCGCTCCGGACCCGATCCCGACGACGTGAAGGCGGCGGTGAAGGCGCTGCTCGCCGCGAAGGACCCGCTGCTCTACGCCGGGGAGGGCGTCTACTATGCCGGCGCTACCGCGGAGCTCAAGCAGTTCGCCGAGCTCGCGCAGATGCCGGTGTTGACGACGCTGAAAGCGAAGGGCACGTTCCCCGAGAACCATCCGCTGTCGGTCGGCGTGCGCGGCTCGCACGCGGCGCACTTCCTCAACAAGTGCGATCTGCTCTTCTCCATTGGCTCCAGCCTTTTCCCCAACCGGTTCAGCCATGCCATCCCCGATCCGGAGAAGAAGACCATCGTGCAGTGCACGGTGGATACGCTCGACATCAACCGCAGCTACGAGACGCGGCTCGCCGTGATCGGTGACGCGAAGCTCACGCTGCAGGCCTTGATCGACGAACTCGCGAAGCAGGCCGGCCGCGGCGTCTGGAAGAACCCGAAAGTGATCGAAGAGATCGCCGCCGCCCGGCAGGCGTTCCAGGCGAAATTCCGTCCCTTCATGGAATCGAACGAGAAACCGATCAACCCGTACCGGGTGATCGGTGACTTGATAAAGGTGCTCGATCCCAAGGCGTCGTTCGTCACCGCCGACTCCGGCAATACGCGCGATCAGACGAGCACGGTGTACGAGGCGCAGATCCCGCGCGGCCACCTGGGCTGGGGCAACGTCTCGACCTTGGGATTCAGCTTCGCGGGCGCGTTTGCGGCCAGGCTTGCGTATCCTGAGCGGCAGTGCGTGAACATCACGGGTGACGCGGGCGTGTGCTACATGATGGGGAGCTTCGAAGCGGCTGCGCGCTACCAGATCGGCATCACTACGCTGCACATCAACAACGGCGGCTATTCAGGGTATGGGCCCGGATTCTGGGGCGGCGGCCACGATCCCTACACCTGGAAAGTGTCCGACCACGGCAACGCGTGCATGGCGTCGATGGCGCGCGCCGTCGGCTACCACGCCGAGGACGTGAGCGAGCCCGCGGCGATCATCCCGGCGCTGAAGCGCGCGTTCGACGAGAACGCGAAAGGGCGTCCGGCTTTTCTCGAATTCATCTGCTCGCACCATCCCGTGCACGGCGGTTGGGTGGGACGCGACTGACGGGGTTCAGGTTCATGAAGACCATCGACATCCATGCGCATGTCGTCCCGCAGTCGCTGTGGAAAGCCGCGGACGCTCGAGCGGAGTGGCACGGTTTTCGTCACGAGGCCGGCGAGGGCCTCGGTACCTTCGTGGGCGGCGGCATGCGTACCGGTTTCACCTCGCCCAAGGTACGGTTCACGCCGGAAGAGCGGCTGCAGGACATGGACGCGCAGGGTGTGGATGTGCAGGTGCTCTCCATCCACACGCCGTTTTTCGGCTACTGCCTCGACGCGGCGCAGGGGCGCGCCCTGGCGCGCGACGTGAACGACGAGATCGCTGCGACGGTCCGCCAATTTCCCGCGCGCTTCTCGGGGCTCGCCACGCTGCCCATGCAGGACGTCAAGTCCGCCATCGACGAGCTGGAGCATGCGGTGACCAGGCTCGGACTGAAGGGGGCCGAACTCGACACCCAGGTGAACGGCGCGCAATGGGACGAGCCAAAGTTCCTGCCGTTCTTCAAGGCCGCCGAGGCCATGGGTGCGGTGCTCTTCTATCACCCGCAGCCCCAGAACAATTTCCTGCGGGAGCGCATCCCCCGCCACGGCCTTTTCAACAGTCTCGGCGTGATCCTCGACGACGCGATCGTCACCGCCGTCCTGATCTGCGGCGGCGTGCTGGAGGCGTGTCCGAATCTCAAGGTCTGCATCGCCCACGGCGGAGGCCCGGCATGTTACGCCATGGGGCGGCTCGACCGTGGCTGGAATAGGCTCCCCGAGAGCCGCCGTACTCCGCAGCCGCCGAGCGCGTACCAGCGCCGTCTCTACTACGACACCGTGACCGGCAGCGAGGAAGCGCTTCGTTTCCTGCTCGACCGGGTGGGAGCCGAGCGCGTGGTGCTCGGCAGCGACTGGCCTTTCGTGCCGTGGCATCCCTCTCCCGTCACCTGGGTCCAGAACCTGAAGTCCCTCACCCAGGACGAGAAGGACAGGATCCTCTGGCGGAACCTGGAATCGTTGCTGGGGCTGTAATGGTTCCATGGCGGCCCGGCCCGCCGGCCGGGACCTTGCTGCCACACCTGGACTCGCGCGGCTGATTCGCGCCGCAGCGGGGGCAGACGCGGTCCTTCTTACCGAGCGGCTGGCCGCACTCGTGGCAGCGGCGCATCAGGTTCAGAAAGCGCAACGCCTCACCAGTCACGGGTCACCAGTCACGGGTCACCGGTCACGCCTCACCCACCTGCACGAGCAGGGCGCGAGTGGCTTCGGCAGCTTCGCGCGCCAGCGCCTCCGGTTGACGCCCGGCGTTCGCAGGGTTGGGGGACTCGTAGCTGATGTAACTCTGAAAGCCCTTCTCATCAAGTAGCTGAAACACCTCGCGCCAGCGCACCACGCCGCGTCCCGGCACGAGCCGGTCGTTGGGCGGCGCGCCCGGCAAGAGGGGCGTCGGCGGCACGTCGCTGTACTGGAAAGCGAAGATCTCGTGCGCGGGGACGTCGGCGAAACCGCGCCCGCCGCCACCGGTGCGTTCGAGGTGATAAGCGTCGAGCAGCAGCCCCACGCTGGGATGATCTATCTGCGCCAGGACTTCGCGCGCGACCGCGAGGGAGTTCATGATCGCAGCCGTCGAACTGAACTCGAAGGCAAGGCGTACGTTGTGACGCTTGCACACATCCCCGCCGGCCCTTAGGTTGTCCGCGACTTCGCGCAGCGAGCCTTTGCGCGGCCCCTCGGCGCACATCACCATGTCGCAGCCCAGCGCCGCAGCGCTGGCGCAGGTTTCGTCGAGCACCTTCAGCAGCCGCTCGCGCTCCTCGCCCTTGGCGAAATACAGTCCGTACTCGGTGCCGATGACGGCCACCTTGATGCCGCTCGCCCGGATGAGGGCGAGCACCTGCGCGTTGCTCATGCCAGCGTCGTAGCACTTGGTGAAACTGCTGCGGCGCAGCTCGACCCCATTCCACCCCGTGTCGCGCGCGACACGCAGAAAATCGGCGAGCGGCAGATGGTCGAGCGTCCAGTGATGCAGCGCGAGGCGGTCCCGCAAGGGAAGAGATTCGTGATTCATGAATGCGTTGCCTCCTCTTGTGGTCCGTGAGAGCGGGAGAGCGTGAGGGGGAAAGGTCTTGCCGACCTCCCGCCGAGCGGTTACGCGCGGACGAGTTTGTCTTCGAACCAGTCCCACATCTCGGCCACCACCAGCGTGAGGTAATCGCGCTGGCAGTGCTGCGAGCCGCCTTCCTCCGCGGAGTAGACGCGAAACGTCTTGTCCTTCGAGCCGCAGGCATCGAACTGCTTCTGCGCGTCGGCAAGCGGGATCTGTTCGTCTTCCGCGCCGTGCACCAGCAGGAACGGGCAGTGCATCTTCTGCATGACCCCGTCGAGCTTGAACGGCTCGAGCGCCTTCAGCGCCTTGTCGATGGTATCGACGCCCAGGATCCACATGATGTGATGTCCCGGCACCGAGAGCGCGGTCTTGAACGAAGCCTCGACCCGCTTCTTCCACGTGTCGTGATAGTCCCACTGCGCGCCCCATGCGATGCAGGCGGCGTAGCGCGGGTCCATCGCGGCGCAACGCGGCGAGTAATAGCCGCCGAGACTGATGGCGACGATCCCGATCTTCTTCGGATCGGCGTCGTCGCGCTTCTCCAGGTAATCGATGCAGGCCGAGCCCGCCACTTCGTAATCGTGGCGCAGGTAGTGGCCGCGGAAACGGATCGCTTCTCCAGTGCCGGGCCCGTCCATCACGAGGCACGATATGCCGCGCTTGACAAGATCGGCGACACCCCGCACGTACTGGATTTCCTTGGTGACATCGAGGCCGTCAAAGAACACGACGCAAGGCGTGCGCCTTGCTTTCGCGTTCTGCGCGTGCACAAAGTATCCGGGCAGGCTCCCGCCCTGAAACGGCACCTCGACGATTTCGATCTTCACGTCCGTGAGCCTGACGTGACGGTGGAAGCACTCCACGCCCTTGCGGAACGCGGCGAGCGCTTTCTCGTCCTTCGGCGTGCGGAAACGCTCGGCCATCTGGTAGTAGTTGCAGGCACGCAGATACGCGTGGGCCGCGGAGTAGCGGTGGCCGCTGCCTTCGAACCTTTCAGCGTGGCTGCGCACCCCGTCGGCGACTTTTATGCAGGCGTCGAACCACGCCGCGTCGTCCTCGGGCGCCTTGCCCTTCAGCATCGTGCCGATCTTGTGCAGCTCGCCCATCTCGGCGCCGCCATAGGCGATCGAGCCGATCATGTTGACGAACGCCGCCGACCAGCGGTAATTGCCGGGGAAGTACATGAAATAGGGCGGTTCCTTCATCTCAGCCACGATGTGCATTCCTTTCAGTCAAGAAATCCGTGAGAGCGCGAGGGCGGGAGGGCGTGAGAGGGAAGTTCTCCACCTCCCGATCTCCCGCTCTAACGATCTCACGTCTCTATTCCGGTTTGATTCCCGCCGCCTTGGCGACAGCCTCGGTGCCGATCACCCCGGCAGCGCCGGCTCGGTTTTCCACGACCGCGGGTTGTCCGAACGCGGCGCTGAGCTGTTGTCCCGCCCAGCGGGAATGGGTGTCCGTGGGCCCGCCGGGCGGAAACGGTACGATGATGCGGATCGGTTTCACAGGGTACTGCTGCGCCGCGACGGCCGCGGCGACGAAAACGAGCGCCGCACCCACGAGCGCAGACCGAGCAAACCGTCCGGCAACTTGAGTCATGATTTTTTCCTCCTCGTTCCGATGTCCCGCCTTTCGCCGAATTTTAGCCCAACCCCGGACGGTCGGTGCGTCGCCTATAATCTGCGGGATTCAGATTGGGTTGTCATCGCGAGGAAGCATGGCGGCTCCGCCGACGAAGCGATCTCGCGGCGGGCGCGATGGCGTTGCCGGCACCGGGATTGCCGCGCTTCCCGCCATGCTTCGCTCGCGGCTTCGGCTCACCGCAATGACAATCCGAGACAGGAGCACGGCCATGGCGTTCTACCGTTTTGAGCAGTTGCAGACGCATCACTTCAACCCGCACCTCTCGTCCACGCAGGGGCCCATCATCGAGGGCCAGCACATGTTTTTCCGGCGCGTGACCAAGCGCGCGGGTGGCGAATCGCGGCTCCACTATCATCCCAATGAGTTCATGGCATTCCTGCTGGAGGGAGAATTCGACGCGATCATCGGCGACGAGCGCCGGCGTGTGAGGCCGGGAACGCTGGTTCACATCCCGTCTAATGCGCAGCACAGCTTCACTGCAACCGCAGCGGGCGACCTCAAGTACCTCTATTTGAAGGATCGCACCTGGACCATGATCGGCGCGGCGGCCGATGAGGCGTTGCCGGAGAAGGCACTGACCGCAACCGAGGTGGCGCAGGCCCACAGCGCGGGCCGCTATCCGGGGCAGAAAAAGGATCCTGCGGCATCCCGGGCGATCACGGGTGGACTCGGCAACTGCTGCTTCCCGATGGCGGAAAGGTTCGACGGCAGCCCGGTCTCCGGGCACCACGAGCAGTGGGTCGAGGGCGTGAACCTCACGTTTGGTTTCGTCGAATCGCCGGGCGGCCATTCGGCGGGCGAGGCGAGTGCGCGGCACGAGATGTTCGCCTATCTTCTCGGCGGGACGATGATGACGCAGGTCAGTGGCGAAGAGCGGCGGGTCGAGAACGGCGACGTCATCCATGTCGCAAAGGGCAGCGCCTATCAATGGAGTGTGCCCGGGAAATCGACCGCGCGCTACACCATTGCGCGCTCGACTTCGCGCCTGGAAGCGGAGATCGCGAGGAACGGCGCCTTCGACAACCGGCGCGGCTGACCGCGGTTCCCTCTGGTAAACTCGACGCTCGCATTATTTCACCTGCATGGAGAACTGAAAGTCCTATGGCTGCCATGAAGAGCAAGGCCGCGAAGCGGAGGTATCGCGACATCCTGTACGAGGTCAAGGACCAGGTCGCGTGGGTGACGATCAACCGCGAGCGCGTGCTGAACGCGTTCCGCGAACAGACGCTCGACGAAATGATCGACGCGCTCAAATCGACGCGGGAAGATCCGTCGATCGTGTGCGCGGTGGTGACCGGCAGGGGCAGCAAGTCATTTTGTGCGGGCGGCGATTTCTACGCCATGAAGCGGCTTAATTTCACCAACGCCTATATGTGGAACGACCGCATGCTGGGGTTGGCGATGACGATCCGTGGGCTGCCGATCCCGGTGATCGCGATGGTGAACGGGTGGTGCATGGGCGGTGGTCACGAGCTCGCGTTGTGGTGCGACGTCGTCATCGCCGCCGAGAACGCGGTTTTCGGGCAGTCCGGCGCCACGGTAGGCGCGTGTCCCACGGTGGGCGCGACGCAGTACCTGCCGCGCATTATCGGCGAGCGGCTCGCGCGCGAGATGATATTCTGCGCCCGGCGCTTCACGGCGAAGGAGGCGGTCGCGATCGGGCTCATCAACAAATGCGTCCCGCAGAAGGACCTGCTCAAGGAAACCCTCAAGTGGTGCGAGACGATGAAGGGCCACAGCGCGCTCACCATCCGCATGACCAAGCGTTCGCTCAACTTCGAGTCCGACAACCTCTATTCGTCATGGCAGCACGGGATGGAGCTGCTTGCCCATGTCTGGGGCTCGGAAGAAGCGAAGGAAGGCATGGATGCGTTCCTCGCCGGCCGCAAGCCCGACTTCCAGCGCTTCCGCATGCGCGGCAAGCGGGAGCTGGCGAAGTACGTGGATGGCTTCGAGCGCGATCTCAACGCCCCGCCCTCGATGCGGAGAAAAAGGGCGTAACGACATTAGCCACAGAGAACACAGAGAAATCAAGAACTCATGCTGATCTTGATCGCTGCGGTTTTCCCTCTGTGAACTCTACTGTGCTCTGTGGCCGGCTTGCGTTTTTCTGTGCGAAGCAATTACTGTCATGAGTAGCACTCCCGCGGGGGCGCTCTCGGGAATCCGGGTGCTCGATCTGACGCGCATCCTCGCGGGGCCCCTGTGCACGATGATGCTGGGTGACATGGGCGCCGACGTGATCAAGGTCGAGCCTCCCGGTGCGGGCGACGACACGCGCACCTGGGGCCCGCCGTTCGTCGGCAACGAAGCGGCCTATTTTCTCGGGCTCAATCGCAACAAGCGCTCGCTCACGCTCAACATGGCGGTGAAGCCCGGCCAGGAGATCCTCGCCGCGCTCATCCGGCGCAGCGACGTGCTGGTGGAGAACTTCAAGGCCGGCACCCTGGAGAAATGGGGTTTCGGCAACGACTGGCTCGAAACGAACGCACCGCGCGTTATCCGCTGCTCGATCACCGGGTACGGGGCGAGCGGGCCCAAAGGCGGATTGCCGGGTTACGACTTCATCCTGCAGGCGGAATCGGGGTTGATGAGCATCACCGGACCGCGGGACGGCGAGCCCACCAAGCACGGTGTCGCGCTGGTGGACGTGTGCACCGGAATGCTTGCGTCCAACTCGATACTCGCGGCGCTCACGGCGCGCGAGCGTGCCGGCCGCGGCCAGCACGTCGAACTCTCGCTCTACGAGACGGGGTTGTTCATGCTCGCCAACGTCGCATCGAACTATCTCGCCGCGGGCCGCGAAGGCGGGCGCTACGGTAACGGGCACCCGAGCATCGTGCCCTACACGACCTACCCGACGCGCGATGGCATGATGGCGATCGCCGTCGGCAACGATGCGCAGTTCGCCAAGTTCGCACAGGCGGTCGGGCGCGCGGAGTGGGCACAGGATGCGCGCTTCATCAAGAACAAGGACCGCGTTGCGCACCGTGACCTGCTCGACGGCTTGATCGCGGACACGCTGGGATCCAGCGATACCGGGGCCTGGGAGCAGAAGCTCAAGGCGGCCGGCGTGCCGTGTGGCCGCATCAACTCGGTCAAGCAGGCTCTCGACGCGCCCCATACCGAGGCACGCAGGATGATCGAAACCGTCGAGCATCCGGCGATCGGGCCGCTGCGGGTGCTGGGCACGCCGTTCAAATTCAGCAGCACCCCGACGTCGGTGCGGCGCGCGCCGCCGACACTGGGCCAGCACACCGACGAAGTACTGCGTGACGAACTGGGATTGACTGCGGAACGCATCGCGCAGTTACGCACGGAAAACGTTATCTAGGTGAAACGTGGCCCGTGACTCGTGAGCCGTCAACCGGGTATGTCTCCGACCGCTGCCCCTTGCCATTCACCATTCACCATTC
>JACQGN010000048.1 GCA_016199545.1 Betaproteobacteria bacterium
GATGAATGATGAATGATGAATGAAAAACGCAGAACCGCCCGTTCGCCTGACATGCCTGGCTTACCTGTCATTCCGCATTCATCATTCCGCATTCCGCCTTTATCCCTTGCTTGCCGCCTTCTTCGCAACCTCGAGCAGGTGCAGGCGGCGGCTGTCGGCGCGCAGCACCTTGAAGGCCAGGTTGTCGATTATGATCTGCTCGCCGCGCTTGGGTACGCGCCCGAAGCGGCGCAGCAGCAGCCCGCCGATGGTATCGACCTCCGCGTCGCTGAAACGGGTGTCGAACGCCTTGTTGAAGTCGCCGATCTCGGTCAACGCCTTGACCCGGTACTGCCCGCCCTTGTCCTGGATGATGTTGTCGGCGGTCTCGTCGAAGTCGTACTCGTCCTCGATGTCGCCGACGATCTGCTCCAGCACGTCCTCGATCGTCACCAGCCCGGCCACGCCGCCATACTCGTCGACCACGATGGCAATGTGATTCCGGTTCTTGCGGAATTCCTTGAGCAGCACGTTGAGCGGTTTCGCTTCGGGTATGAAAATGGCCGGCCGCAGCATCTCGCGCACGTTGAACTCTTCCTCGCCGGCGTAATAGCGCAACAGATCCTTGGCGAGCAGGATCCCGATCACGTCGTCCTTGTTCCGGCCGATCACGGGAAAACGCGAGTGCGCGGTCTGAATCACCATCGGGATGAACTGGCCGGGCGATTCGTTGATGTCGATCACCTCCATCTGGGCGCGCGGCACCATGATGTCGCGTGCCTGCATCTCGGAAACCTGCAGCACGCCCTCGATCATCGCAAGCGCATCGGCGTCAAGCAGGTCGCGCTCGTGGGCGGAATGCAACAGCTCGACCAGTTGATCGCGGTCCTGCGCCTCGCGCAGGAGCAGCACCGACAGGCGTTCGAGCAGCGTTGGCTTAGTGTGGGGATCGTTCATGAAGTTCAATGATGAACGATGAATGATGAATGATGAATGAAAAGCGCCATAGCGCTGGTTCGCCGGACATGCTCGGTTTGCCTCTTATTCCGCATTCATCATTCCGCATTCAGCATTCGTCCCTGCCGTAGGGATCAGGATACCCCAGTTCGGTCAGGATCCGCGATTCGCGGGTTTCCATGATCTGCGCATCGGCATTGCGCTCGTGGTCGTAGCCCTGGAGGTGCAGCGCACCGTGCACGACGAGGTGCGCATAGTGCGCCAGCAGGCGCTTGCCCTGTTGCCGGGCTTCTCGCGCGATGACCGGCGCGCACAGCACGAGGTCTCCCTCGTAGGGCGGCGAATCCCGCATCACGAACGTGAGCACGTTGGTCGCGTAATCCTTGCCCCGGAAGCTGCGATTGAGATTTCTCGCCTCGGCCCGGCCCACGACGCGTACCGTGATCCGCGCATCGTTTTCGAGCACGGCCTGCGCCCATTTTCGCACCTGTGCGCGTGACGGAAGCTGGCGCGAGCGGACGGCCTGCTGCACATCGAGTTCCAGCTGCGGATTGCGCCGGGCGCGCCGCCTTGTCACGGGGTGCCGCTGTCGCGCGCCGCGGCGCCGGCCGCCTGCGATTCGTAGCTCTCGTAGGCGTTGACGATGCGCTGCACCAGCGGGTGGCGCACCACGTCTTCGGCTTCGAACTGGGTGAAGGCGATGCCGCGCACTTTCTTCAATACCTGGCGCGCTTCCACCAGCCCGCTCTTCTGGCCGCGCGCGAGATCGATCTGCGTCACGTCCCCGGTCACCACCGCCTTGCTGCCAAAGCCGATTCGCGTGAGGAACATCTTCATCTGCTCGGGAGTGGTGTTCTGCGCTTCGTCGAGGATCACGAACGAATGATTGAGGGTGCGCCCGCGCATGAAGGCGAGCGGTGCGATCTCGATCGCGGCGCGCTCGAACATTCTCGCCACCTTGTCGAATCCCATCAGGTCGTAGAGCGCGTCGTAGAGCGGCCGCAGATAGGGGTCGACCTTTTGCGCCATGTCTCCCGGCAGGAACCCCAGGCGCTCGCCGGCTTCGACCGCCGGGCGCACCAGCACGATGCGCTTGACGTTGTCGCGCTCCAGCGCGTCCACGGCGCAGGCGACCGCGAGGTAGGTCTTGCCCGTGCCCGCCGGGCCGATGCTGAAGGTGATGTCGTGGGTCAGGATGTGCTGGAGGTACTGGACCTGGCGCGGGGTGCGTCCATGCAGGTCCTCGCGGCGGGTGAGCAGCACCGGCGTCTCTGTCGCGTGCGACGCGCGTGGCGGCCCGGCCGCCTCGATCAGGCCAAGCTGCACGTCCTCCAGCGACAAGCCCTGCCCCGCATGCGTGTAGAAATCCTGCAGGACGCGCGCCGCCATCCTCGCCTGCGACGGTTTGCCGGTGAGCGCGAAATGCTCGCCGCGGCGCGCGATGCTCACGTCGAGCGCGGTCTCGATCTGGCGCAGGTTCTCGTCGAGCACGCCACACAGGTTGGCGAGCCGCTGGTTGTCGACCGGGGTGAACGAAATCTCGATCGGCTTCAATGGGTCGGGCCGGCGAGTTCTCCGCGCAGCGAGTGGGGCAGGGCGGCGGTGATGGCGACGTCGACGAAGCCGCCGATGTCGCGCGCGGGCGCGCTGAAGTTGACCACGCGATTGTTGTCGGTGCGCCCGCTCAATTCGCCCGGGTTCCTTCGTGCCGTGCCGCCCGCGAGCACGCGCTGGCGCGTGCCGACCATGGCGCGGCTGATCGCCTGCGACTGCTCGTCGATCCGGCGCTGCAGGCGCTGCAGCCGCTCGAGCTTGACCGCGTGCGGCGTGTCGTCCTTGAGGTCCGCCGCGGGCGTGCCGGGCCGGCGGCTGTAGACGAAACTGAAACTCGCGTCGAAACCGATCTCCTCGATGAGCCGCATCGTTGCCTCGAAGTCGGCGTCGGTTTCGCCGGGAAAGCCGACGATGAAATCCGACGAAATCGACATCCCGGGGCGGCGCTCGCGAAGGCGCCGCACGATCGACTTGTATTCAAGTACCGTGTAACCGCGCTTCATCGCTGCCAGCACGCGGTCCGAGCCCGCCTGCACCGGCAGATGCACGTGGCTCACCAGCCCGGGGACCCGGTCATAGGCTTCGATCAGGCGTGGGGTGAACTCCCGTGGATGCGAGGTGATGTAGCGTATGCGCTCGATGCCGGGAATCTCGGCGATGTACTCGACGAGCAGCGCGAGATCGGCGATCTCGCCCTCCGCCATCGCTGCGCGGTATGCGTTTACGTTCTGTCCCAGGAGCGTGACTTCCCTCACGCCCTGCTCGGCGAGTTCGGCGACTTCGGTCAGCACGCCATCGAACGGCCGCGACACTTCTTCGCCACGAGTGTAGGGCACGACGCAGAACGTGCAGTATTTGCTGCAGCCCTCCATGATCGAGACGAACGCCGTCGCGCCCTCGACGCGGGCCGGGGGCAGGTGGTCGAACTTCTCCACCTCGGGAAATGAAATATCGACCTGCGGCTTGCCGCTCGCGCGCCGCGCCTCCATCAACGCCGGCAGGCGGTGCAGGGTCTGGGGGCCGAACACCAGATCGACATACGGTGCGCGCGCGACGATCCCTGCGCCTTCCTGGCTTGCCACGCAGCCGCCGACACCGATCAGCAGCCCGGGATTGCCGCGTTTGAAGTGCTTGACCCGCCCCAGGTCGTGAAACACCTTTTCCTGCGCCTTCTCGCGCACCGAGCAGGTGTTGAACAGGATGAGATCCGCCGCGCCGGGATCGTCGGTGGGCTCCATGCCCTGGGCTGCCTGCAGCACGTCGGCGAGCTTCGCCGAGTCGTACTCGTTCATCTGGCAGCCGAAGGTCTTGATGTAGAACTTTTTCGCCACCGTTTCAGCGCGCGCCCGCCTGCCGGAGCCGCGCCAGCTCCTGGGGCGTGAGAATAACGATGCGGGTCACGTCGCCCTGTCTGTCGAGGACGTACAGAACCTCGGCACGAGCGGGAAGGTACACGGGCAATATGAAGCGATTGTTCTGATCGAGGATCACACCGCCCGGCGCGAGCCGCAGCAGCTTGCGATCGATCTGCACCACGGGGTGCTGGTGCTGCTGACCCACCAGCTCGCCGATCTTGCCGTTGGCGGGCAATAGCCGCTGGACTTGCGCCATGCCCGGGGCCACAAGTCCCACCATGAGTATCAGGCCTGCCAGTGCGTTTCGCATCGGTTCACAGTATCACAACGCAATCAAACACTTCAACCGACAGTGTGCGGCCGCCATCGGTACCGGACCGACCGCTCGGTGGAGTCAGGCTATCGAATACCGCAGCTAACTGCCACTCGCCAAAGGATATATTATAAGCGAGGGCGCGACGTTGCCCCCAAAGTTGCCCCCTCACCGCATCAGAGTCGGCGCTTCGTTCCACTTGTGCAAGGGCCCCCGGTACGGCAGCCTACCCGGAATCCCGCCCCCTTCGAGCCGATGACCTTCCGATTCTGCGCCTTCACGAGCCGCAGGGATTCGGCCAGGTCCGAATCATTGGACACGATTACGGCGCAGTCGTAGGAATTCAGCCAGGCGTCGTTGAGGAGGTGCAGCGCAAGGTTCACGTCCGAGCCTTTTTCCTCGTTCTTCCACACCTCAACGCTGGCCGGCGGCGGGTTGGCGTGCTCCATGGAAATCCAGTGGCGCAGAAAATGCCCGTAGTACGGCTCGACCAGGGGACAATGGGCCTGCAAGGCGCGCAGGTAAGTATCTTGGCGCACGTTGACGTTCGGATCGCTGGGCGAAGGCTGAACGCGCGCGGTGAAATACTTGATCTTCACCAGTCGGTTCTGCGGTCCCAAGACCTTTCGGAACAGCGCTACCGGGTCGAGCCACTTCCATGGTGTGCCCCGGACTTCGCCGTAGTAGAAATTGAAGCCGTCTACGTACACGATGGTGCGGTAGGGGGCTTTCGCCATGATTCTTCATCCCCCGAAAAAGCAAGGGCCTCCAGAGGAGGCCCCGCGCCCGGCAGCCGAAGCCACCGGGGTAGTAGTAAATGAATTATACCAAAGGCGGAACAAAGCCGTCGAAACAGGGCGAGGGCAAAGTCGTCATGCCACCTTGCCACGCAAGGGTAGCACTTCCGCGCCGGCCTTCAACCTGTCCAGGTAGTCCGCCCACTGCTGCATCGTCACTCGCCGCCTGGCGAACCCAAATCACTACCGCGCCCGTTCACGCCGCCTTGCGTCCGTTTGCCGACGCCGTGAAATAACCTTCCTTCACCGCGTCGAGGAACACCACCGCCACCAGCTCGCCGTCGGCCGCGTAGCTCTTGTGGACGCGCCAGTTCTCGGACACTTCGCGCGCGATCGGCTTGTCGGAAAACCGTACTTCCAGGATGTCGTCATCGTTCCAGTATGTCGCGTGCATCATGTTGCCTCCGGTTCAATCGAGCAGCACATTCACAGAAATGTTGCGCTCCGCCGCGCGCGCCAACGCATGATCGGTGAACCAAACCCGGCGCTGGAAGCGAGCGCTCCAGTACGGCCCGCCGCTCACGCCGCACGGCTCGCGCGCAACGGCACCACCTTGTCCGCGCCCACTGCGAGCGCGTCGAGGTAATCTGCCCATGCCTGCATCATCTTCCGCCGTTCGGGCAGGTGCGCCGTGCGGTTGTAAGCGCGTCCATTCGGATCACGCACCGCATTGGCTAGCTGGTGCTCGATCAAGTCGGGGCGCACGCCCAACACTTCATCAAGGATCGTGCGCGCCATTGCCCGGAAGCCGTGCCCGCTCATTTCGTCCTTCCCGATACCCATGCGGCGCATCGCCGCGAGGATCGCGTTATCGCTCATCGGCCGCTTCGGGCTGCGTCCACCGGGGAACACATATTGCCCGCCGCCTGTCAGTCCGTGCAGCTCGCGCAGGATCGCTACAGCTTGCGTTGACAGCGGCACGATGTGCGGCGTGTCGGTCTTGGTCACGGTGTAGCGCCATTCCGCTGAGTCAAGGTCGATGTCCGCCCATTGTGCCCGCCGCAATTCACCGGGGCGCACGAATACCAGCGGGGCAAGACGCAGGGCGCATTGGACTGTCAGCGTACCTTGGTAGCCATCCAACGCGCGCAGGAGCTCGCCAACGCGCTTCGGATCGGTAATCGCCGCGAAGTGCTCGCCCTTCACCGGGGGCAACGCGCCACGCAGATCAGCCGATGGGTCGCGCTCCGCGCGCCCAGTGGCTACGGCGTAGCGGAATACCTGCCCGCATGCACCAAGCGCACGGTGCGCGGTTTCCAGCGCGCCTCGTGCCTCGATTCGCCGCACTGTCGCCAGCAGTTCCGGAGCGGATATCTCGGCAACCGGCCGGCCACCGATCCAAGGAAGGATGTCGCGCTCGAATCTCCGGATGATGCGGTCGGCGTGGATCTCCGCCCAGTTTGGCGAATGCTTCGCATACCATTCGCGCGTCACGACTTCAAAGCTGTTCGCCGCCCGGTCCGCCCTCGATGCCTTAAGTGCCTTGCGTTGCTCACTTGGGTCAATCCCTTCCGCCAGCAGCTTGCGGGCCTGATCGCGCCGCTCGCGGGCGTCCTTCAAGCTGATTTCAGGATAAACACCAAGCGATAGTCGTTTCTCCTTGCCGGCGTAGCGGTATTTCAGCCGCCACCATTTTCCGCCGGTCGGCGAGACTTCAAGATACATCCCACCGCCATCGAACAGGCGAATGGGATTGGGACCAGCCTTGGCGTTGCGAAGAGCGGTATTTGTCAGGGGCATGGCAGATCCTCACGCAGCGAGTCTTGTCAGGATGTCTTTAACGGCTGTGGCCTCGTCCGACGCCAAGCGCAGCACGGCGCGGCCTTTCCAGATTTCCACGTCGCCATCAAGCGCGACAGAAACTCGAACCGTCGCCGAGCTCTTTTCCGCCAGCCGCTCGGCCGATCGGCGGGCGTTTTCCTCGCGCCGGACTTCCGCCGGATCACTTCCTTGTGCGAGCAGTTGCCGCGCTTCGTCCCGACGTGCTCTTGCTTCATCGAGATCTACCTCCGAATAAACGCCCATCGACAGAGATTTCTGCCTACCTCCGAACCGGTAGCCAAAGCGCCACCATTTCCCGCCTGCCGGGACGATCAGGATGAGGAGGCCGAGCTCATCAAACAGCTTGAAGGGCCTGTCCGCCGGGGCTGCTTCGCGGATCGCTGCGTCTGCTAGTGCCATTGGGGGCATGTAATTTCGGAGGAAACAAAGTATTCCCCAATGTTGCCCCCAGATGGATCAGGATGTCAACGGATGGTATTGCTCTCGCTCGGATGCTTTACAGAGGGGAAAGCCCGCTGTTACACGGGCTTTCGGATGGCGTTGGATTGCTGCGGATCAAGAATTGGTGGCGAGTCAGGGATTTGAACCCCGGACCAACGGATTATGATTCCGCTGCTCTAACCGCTGAGCTAATTCGCCACGCAGGGCTGCGTATTGTCCGTGGAAAGCCGATGATTTGTCAACAATAATGGGGCGTGCGAAGTCCGCCCGCCCTGTATAATTGCCGGCATGAATTTCGACGTGGCCATCGTCGGCGGCGGGCTGGTGGGCGCGAGCCTCGCGCTGGCGCTCGCGGAGAGCGGACTGAAACTTGCCTTGGTGGATCACTCCTTGCCCGCTCCTGAGGCCGGCGAGTGGGATTCCCGCGTGTACGCCATCAGCCCCGGAAACGCCGCGTTTCTCGAATCCTGCGGCGTGTGGGACGGCCTCGACCAGGCCCGCATTGCCCCAGTCACCAAGATGCGCATCCGGGGCGACGATGGCGCTTCGCGCCTTGCCTTCAGCGCCTACGACGCCGGGCTTCCGGAACTTGCCTTCATCGTCGAAAACCGCCTGCTCGCGCAAAGCGCGGCCGCAGCCTTGGCCCGCCAGGAAAACCTCACGGTATTCCGTCCCGCCCGCGGCGCGAGTCTGGCGTGGGGGGCGCAGGAAGTCCGCCTCGGGCTCGATGGCGGAAAGAGCCTGTCGGCGCGCCTCGTGGTGGGCGCCGATGGGACCGATTCCTGGGTGCGTTCGGAAGCGGGCATTGGGGTGAAAGGCATAGACTACGGCCAGCTCGGAGTGGTCGCTAACTTCCAAACCGGAATGCCCCATGGCGACACGGCGCGCCAGTGGTTCCGGCGGGACGGGGTGCTGGCGCTCTTGCCGCTGCCCGGGATGCGCGTTTCCATGGTCTGGTCCACGTGGGAAGCCAAGGCCCGGACCCTGTTATCGGCCCCGCCTTTTGATCTTTGCGAGCGGGTGGCGGAGGCGTCTCACGGAGAACTCGGTAGGCTCGAACTCATCACGCCGACGGCGGCGTTTCCCCTGCGGCTCCTGAAAGTCCGGGAGCTGGTGCGGCCCCGGCTTGCGCTCATCGGCGACGCCGCCCACACGGTGCATCCGCTGGCCGGCCAGGGGCTGAACCTGGGTTTGCGGGACGCGCGGAAGCTCACGGTGGCGCTA
>JACQGN010000049.1 GCA_016199545.1 Betaproteobacteria bacterium
GTCCTGGACAAGACCGGCACGCTCACCCGGGGAAAGCCGGAACTTACGGATCTCGCCGTCGTCGAGGGCTTCGATGAAAACGAAGTCCGTGCCTTGATCGTCGCGGCGGAAGCCCCAAGTGAGCACCCGGTGGCGCAGGCCATCGTCAAGGCTGCGCGGGAGCGGAGCGTCGAAATCCCCGAGGCAGCAGATTTCGCAGCCGTTCCCGGTTACGGTGTAGAGGCAAGAGTGACCGGCCGTCAGATCCACGTCGGCGCGGACCGCTACATGATGCGGCTTGGTCTCGATGTAGGACCTTTTACCGACGTGGCGCGGCGGCTGGCCGATGAAGGCAAGACGCCGCTTTATGCAGCAGTAGACGGCCGGCTGGCTGCGGCGCTGGCTGTGTCCGACCCGATCAAGCTTGGCGCCAGGGAAGCGATCGCACGGCTTAACGCGATGGGAATCCACGTCGCCATGATCACGGGCGACAACCGCCGCACCGCGCAGGCGATCGCGCGGCAACTCGGCATCGACCATGTGCTCGCCGAGGTGCTTCCTGAAGGCAAGGCGCAGGCCGTCGCTGAGATCCAGAAGCGGGTGGGCAGAACGGCGTTCGTCGGCGACGGCATCAACGACGCGCCGGCACTTGCGCAGGCGGACGTGGGGCTCGCGATGGGCAGCGGCACCGATGTTGCCATCGAGACCGCTGACGTCACCATCATGAACAGCGAGGCGCAAAGCATTCCCGCAGCCCTCGCCGTGGCGCGCAAAACCTTGCGGACGATCCGCATGAATCTGTTCTGGGCGTTCTTCTACAACGTGGTACTGATTCCGGTGGCTGCAGGCGTGCTCTATCCCTGGACCGGCTGGCTCCTCAACCCGGTGCTGGCAGGGGCGGCGATGGGACTCTCCAGCGTCTTTGTGCTGACCAACAGCCTGCGTTTGAAGCGCATCTCGCTGGGGATTCTGGCGCGCGCTGCGGAACCCCTGCAGACCGGCTTGGAAGGCGCAGAGATGAAGCTCGCTCTGCAACCCGTTTTCAACCGCTTCGATCGGGGCTGATTTTTAAGGAGACATATCATGGATTGGCTGTCGCAAAATTGGATCTGGTTGGTGCCGACAACCTGCCGGGCAACGGATGACACAATAGTCAATGGGATGATTGCATGTATCCGGTTCTCATCCAGATAGGAACTCTTGAACTCCGCACGTACGGGGTCATCCATGACCGGGTCGGCGTCAGCGCGATGTCGGTGGCTGGTGCATGCGGTCTCGAATGATTTTCACTGCCACGGGGATCAAGGTGATGACGCCCAGCGCCAGAATGGAAACCATGATCCGGTCGGATTCACTCGTGGCCATCTCGCTCCCGAAATGGGCCAGCAGAAAGCTCGCCGGCACGATGCCGAGCAGGGTTGCAACGGCGAAACGCCAGAATGAGAGTGCCGTCAGCCCCGCAGCATAGCTCACGATATCGAACGAAATAAAAGGCAGGAGGCGGCTGACCAGCACGATGCCCATCAGCGCCGTCTGGGACCCCAATAACCCCACCGACAAGCGGTCGCCAAACCAGCGCTGCACCACCTCCCGACCCAGCAGGCGCGCCAGGCCGAAAGCGGCAAGCGCTCCGATCTCGGCGCCCAGAAGAACGTAAAGCGTGCCCCAGGTATGCCCATAGGCAGCCCCGGCAGCCACGGCGACTGGCCCACTGGGGATGGGGCTCACCAGAATGGCCAGCACCATGAGACCGATCACCATCAGCGGCCCCCATGTCCCCAGTTGCGCGACGCGTTCGCGAAGCTCGGCTCCGTTCAGGATCGTCATCAGCATGCCGGTTTCCTGCAGCAGCCGGTACGTTGCCGCAAGCGCCACAAGGATAAGAACGCCGGCCAGGTACTTGAGCCGCGCCGCCCGCGTCACAGCCATGCCGCGATCATCATATGCACATGATCCGGCATCGGGTGCTCTTCCTCAATCCCGGCTTCATTGTTCGAAACCGTGTTCGACCGACCTCTTCCAGGTGAAATGCTCGTACACGCCCGTCCAGAACAGTCCGAACGAGAATGCGTCTCGCGTCGACCGTCACGATCGTATCCTCCCGAGCGTCGGGCGGTTGGCCCGTTTAGCTTATGGCGACGTTCCGGGTGGTGTGGCGCAGAATCCATGCGCTGGAACTCCCAGCGCCGCGTTGAATTTGCTCGACAGGTTCTGGAACGCGATCAAGGCGGTGAGTTCCACGATCTTGAGATCGACGCAGAATTCGCACCAGTTGATCTGCGAGATGCGTACCTGAACCAGCGAGCGCAGTTCCGGGTCCAGCGGCGAGGCGGGGCGGTCGAGTGAGCGGTAGAGCAGGGTGAGTATGAGGAAAGCGCGCGGCATGCGCCCCCACAGCAGCGCCGGCTCGAGCTCGCAGCCGTACTTGCGGCGCTGCAGCCAGAAGATCAAGCGCAGGTACCACGGGTAACGGCCGGGCGGAAATCCGCCGATGCGGGGTTTCACGGCTGCGTCCATGCCTTCGCGCTTCCCCGGTCTTCGCCGATTTTCACCTTGGCATCACTCAGGTTCCTGTCCGGCCGTATCGCGTTTCCGGTTCACCCTTTCAGTTCCCGCCTGATCTGGTCGAACTGCTCACGCGAGATCTCGCCCTTCGCGTACCGCGCCTTCAGAATTTCGAGCGCCTCGTCTCCGCCTGCATGTTCGCGGCGCGACGACCCGCCCGCCAGCCATTTGACCAGCACCACGATGCCAAGGATGATCAGAACCCACCACAACAGCATGTGCAGCGCTCCGAATATTCCCCAGCCCCATCCCATTCCCCAGTCACCCCACATCATTAAGCCCTCCTTCTCCATGTCAGTCACGTTACAGTGGGCATTGCGCCTGTATCGAGCTTCTGTACCCGCAGTGCCGCGTCCTCTGCCGCCACCACCTTCACACGGTCTCCGTGACTCAGCGGAACGGTTGACATCGGTATGGGCGTTCTGCGAAATGAGCATTCCAGTCAAACGCGTTTCTTCGGTGTAAGGACGGTATTGAAAACGCTGTAGAGCGGTGCGAAAACCAGTCTGATGACCGGCCCATCGGCCTGACGCCGTATGTCCAGGCGGATCCTGAACGGAGCCGCGGCGGGCAGGCTGAAGAACTTGCCCCACGCCGGAACGCGTCCGTGCATATCCTGCACCTCTTCGCGGTGCCGATCGTCGTCAACCCTTCGCGACGGCACGAGCGCGAGAAACACGGTGAGATTACCGGCCGTCTGCCGGTCAGCCGGCTCCGCCCCGGGCGATCCTTGCGCCGCGCCGAGCGAGAACAGCAAGCCCAGCAACAGACGCCTGGCAGCCAGCGTGGCCAGGGAGTCGGAGCTTGATTGCGCGACCCAGCTCATGAGCGGCCTATGAGCGGAAAGCCGTACATCTCGGTGAACAGCGCGACCAGAAACGCGGAGAATGCGCCGAACGATCGCCAGTCCCGCCCGCTCCGGGGCGCGGCGAAGCTGAATGCAAAGATGATGAAGACCGCGGAATTCATGATCACCAGCGTCCACAGTCCATAGGCCGATTCGGGCTCGCTCGCGGCGAGCGCCCACAGGGCATATGCCGATTCGTGCTCACTCATGTCTGTCCGGCAGCCTCACTCCGCCTGCAGCCTGCGCACCAGCGGCAGCACCTTCTCATCGAGGATCTTCCGGGTCACCGCGCCTATTACCTTGTGGCGGATCATGCCGCGCTTGTCGACGACAAAGGTCTCGGGCACGCCGTAGACGCCCCAATCGATTCCGACCCGTCCGTTGAGATCGGCGCCAGTGCGCGTATAGGGATCACCGAGTTCCTCGAGCCAGCGGGCGGCGTCATCCGGTCGGTCCTTGTAGTTGAGGCCGTGCAGCGGAACGTTCCGGTCGGCCTTGATCTGCATCCACAGTGGATGTTCTTCCCGGCAAGCGGTGCACCATGACGCGAAGACGTTGACGAGAGAAACCTGCCCGCGCAGATCGTTCGCCGCGAGTCCCAGCGTGCGCCCTTTGACCGGCTCGAGCCGAAACTCGGGCACCGGCTTTCCAATGAGGGGCGAGGGAACCTCCCGTGGGTTCAGGGTCAGCCCGATGCCGAACAGCACCGCCAATCCAGCGAACAGCAGCAAAGGCATGAAGCTTGCGACGCTCCTCCGCGCGCCGGCGGCGCGGGCATCGCCGCTCTCGCCTATTGCCCGGTCATTGCCGTAGTCGATCATGCGCGTCTCCTACTTTCCGAGGATGGCCGCGCCACACCTGGAGCAGAATCGATCACCCTCGGCGAGTCGGTTGCCGCACTGCGAGCAAAATCCGGTGCCACCCGGTTGAGTCGTGGACGCTTTCCTGCGCCGGCGCCACCACACCACGCCGCCAACGGCTCCCGCGCTCACCGCCAAGGCGCTGACGAGACCCAGAACCCAGCCGGGGAGTCCCTCGCCGGCGGTCGTGGCCACCGGCGGTGCCGTACTCTGGGCGCTCAATCCGAGTATCTCCGCAGAGGTTTGCGAATTTTTCTTCGTGTAGCGGATTCTCACGGGCAGCTGTCTTCCCGCGTCACGGGCGCCCAACTCCGCCGTGCGGTAAAGCAGCCCGTTCGTACCCTCGGCGCCGGCGCCGAGATCCGGCTGCACCGAAATGTCACTCGCTCCCGCAGGTTCCTGGAGGCGGGCGCTCAAGCTGTCCACTGCGACGTCACCCTGCCAAACATAGGTGTAGCTGCGCTCGTCGTTGTCGGTCGCGAGGGGATCGTAGAACTCGACGTGGACGAAGCGAATGGGCTCGACCGCCATGACCGGACTCCCCGCCCGGTGAGTTCGTCATTCATTGCAGCAGTTGACCAGCCTGTTCACGATGTCCTGCAACGTCCACGGCTTCTCATCCGCCGCCACCTGCTTGAATCCGGACGCGTCGATGAGTTTGAGCCGCAGTGCCCAGAACAGCGAGTAGGTCCTGTACGCGCGATCAAGAATCTCCTTTGCGTCGTCCTTCTTCCCGTCGGAATGGAGTTTCGTGCCGACCTCGATCAGCCGCATGGTCGCCGCGAGCAGATGTTTCGTGATGCACCAGGTCTCGCCTTCGTGCCTGTCGACCATTCGTGCCAGCAGTTCCTTCCGAATCGACCGCACTTCCTGCAGGAGGTCGAAATACTCCGGTTTGCCGGTTTTCGCGCCGGTGAAGAAGAAATGCTCCTCGAGACTGATCAGGTTCATGATCGCAATGCTCAGGTCTTCCTCGGTGGAGAGATCGACGCTTCCCGACGTTTTCAACGCCTCGACCCGCCCGATCAATGCGTCGAGCGAGGGTTTTCCGGTAATCGTAGTGGATGTCATAGGGAAAAAATGGCGAGTCCGAGCGCGACCATCGCGCTGCCGCTCCACAGCCGCACGGCCCGGGTGCTGCGCTTCTTCCAGACCTCGACCTTCTCCAGCAGCGCCTTGTCGCTCGCGATAAGCAGGATGATCACAAGGGGCAGGGCGAAAATCACGTTGTATAGCAAGAGGTAGCCCAGGCCCGCCCCGAACGTCGCCTGATCGTGAAGCAGGCCCACGACCATGAGACGAGGAAGATGCCCAGGATGTAGAAACTGCCGATTTCCAGGACGCTCGAGCGCAGCCGCCCCAGGCTGAACAGGAAGGCGATCGTGAGGATCAGGATCGAAAAAGCGCAGGGGTTGATGCTGTCGATCAGCGCCGCAACGCCGACAAGGGGAAGCAACCATCGACCCTCATTCGACACGTTCCAGAGCGCCGACGTACCGATGTTCCCCAGTTGGAAGAAGAGCACGGAACCGACAAGCATGGTGCCGATTCCGATGAGCACAGCGAGCCTTGTGTTCATGGTGGGCTACGGCTTCACCATGGCCGCGAATCGAAGCGACAACGGGGGCGTTTCGTCGGTTCGTATCGTCACGACCCGGTCGGTTGGACCGATTCCGGCAGGTCCGTGGGCCGCCGGATCGAACCACACTTCCACCAGGGCGCCGCCTCCCGGCGGGATGGTTTCGAAGATGGCCGGGATTACGCCATGTCCGGGCATGCCGAACGGTCCTTTCCTGCCTGCTGGAGTGATCAACGTCGCATCCGTGCACATGCAGGAGGTGTACATCCTGCTGATGGTCACCGCGGAATCGCCCGTATTGCTGATTCTGAACCGGTGCGAGACCTTTCCCGCCGACATCGAAATGTTCCCGAAGTCGAAGAATGGTTCGGGTGACAAGAGAGGGCCGGAAGCGGCATTTGCGATGGCGACCCGCGGCTGCACATCGTGGCGCGTCTTCGCGGCGTTCTCCTGTGACCTGAAGATCCCGAACGCCAACAGGGCGACCACGACGGCAATCAGTCCCCAGAAAATGCTGCCCATCGCTCCCGACAGTTTCATAACGGCTACCTTACGCCGTGAAAAAAGTTGTAAAGCGGCACGAACACGAGGCCAAAGTAGATGCCGTATAAAAACGACTCCAACAGGCCGAGGAAAAAGCTTTGCCAGGTGAGCCAGGTGAAACCCGGCAGCAGCTTCAGCCACGCTTCGTACATGCGCTGGTCGAATGCGAGGTCGTAACCCACGCAAATCACGTAGGTGATGGCGAGGAACGCGCCCGCTGCCAGCCCGACATCGCGCCAATAGAGCCTACCCATGGTGGTGTCCTCCGTGCTGATGTTCGCCGGGTTGGTCGTGGCCCCCGTGGTGGCCATGGCCGCCCCACATCAGCGTTCCCCTTTCATCTCAGTTGCCAGCGGAACGAGCGCGGCTTGGATTCCCCCGGCCGCTGGATTTGCAATTCGACCGACGCCGGTCGCGGTGAAATCGCGTTAAACCTGAGCGTGCCTTCGCGGTGGTGGCCGCCGGGTCCCGCGCCGTCCCACGCGACCGGTGCGTACCGCACGCCTGTGCCATCGAGCAGCAGCGACGACTTGACCAGATCGTCGCTCAAGTCCTGGCTGTGCGTGTCGAGCGCGACTTTGAAGGTCCAGGTCTTGATGTCGCCGGAGACGTTCTGCGGCGTCACCGCGACGGTCACGCCGCCGCCAACGTTCTTCTGTGTCGTCAATTCCGCGGCAGCCGCCGGAAGTGCGATTGCCGCCGCGAGCAGGCAGGTCAACATTATGTGCGACAGACGTGCGGTCAGGCGTGTGCGCATAGCGCGTGCTCCTTCGTGGCTTTCCAGAGTTTGTTCCCGATGTAGGCGATGCCGGCGGCGTTGAATGCGAGGCCCACCCAGAAGAATTCGACCTGATACTGGGTCGCGAAGGTCACCAGCCCGGTCGTGCCGAGCACGGGTGCGATGTTGACCAGGTAGTGCGCGCAGCACGAAATCATTGCCGCTGTGGACGTGGTGCCGGAGGCGGCCATGACTTTCCGGGATTCCCCCGAGTTGTGCACCAGTTGGCGCAACCGCGTATAGAGCGCGATCTGGAGTCCGAAGCCGCCGGCAAGCGGCAGGATATAAAACCAGAACTCGGAAAACTGGCTGAGCGTGAACTTCCAGCCCGAGACGAGGGTAAGCAAGGCGAAATAGGCACCGAGCAGCAGCCCGAATGCGAGCGCTCCGAATCCGGTCGGCCTGGCTGCAGTGACTACGTATGCGTTCATGTCGATGAGTCCTCAACGTTAAGGTCGATGCACGAGGCGGCGAGCCGGTGCGCATGGCGCCCGAGGAGCCGGCAGCGGCCTCCCCGGCACGATGGACAGAATGTCACCGGCTGTTCCGCCCGGGTCCCGCTATTCCATGTGCCCGCCCCGCCACGGCGCGAAACGGCGGAGCTGCTCCTTCTGTTCCTTGGTGAGCACGCCGTCGATCTTCTCCTGCGTCTCGAGCCGCGCCTGGAAGCTCTGCAGCCGCAATTCCTGGAGTTTCTTGTACTCGCCGGTTATCGCGCTGCGATCGCGTTTCTCCGAGGCCATCAGGTTGCGAAGCTTGTATGCCTCCTCCCGCATCTTGCCGGCGAGCTCCCATTGTTTCTTCGCGACATCCTCATGGATCGCGTTCACCTTGCTCCACTGGTCGGATGAAAGATTGAGCTGGTAGAGCATGCCGTAGCCGCCGCCCATCATTCCAGGGCCCATCATTCCGCCCATCATGCCCCCCATCATGCCGGGGCCCATCATTCCCGCTCCCATGCCATGGCCGTACCCGTACCCGCCGCCCGGTCCGGGGCCATAGCCGCCCATCATTCCCGGGCCCATCATGCCTGGCCCCATGCCATAGCCCGGGCCGTAGCCGCCTTGCTGCGCCTGGACCAGGGGTGTTGCGGCAAGCGTGGTGACACCGACGAGAGCGGCAGCGAGCAGCGTTTTCCGAAGATTCATGCGATCCATTTCCAGACTCCTTTCAATTGAACGTTCAATAATATGGAGGAATGAGCGGCGCCCGCGATCATTCATGCGGTCGTGCTCGAACAGCGGGGCCCGCTTCAGCGGGCGGCGGTCAGATCAGGAGGCGCGCAGTGCGCAGGTGGAACAGGGCTGGCGGAGGCAGAGGGGCGAGGTGAAGCTGCGCCGGTTCCACTGAATCCGGACCGGGCAGACGCGTCAAGGACGCAACATGAGTCGCCAACCGCGATGTCGAATCGAGGGGCGCCATCGCCGGCGATGAGACCGCTGGCTGCGCCTCGAGGAGAGCCACGCACGGCGATTCACGGCGATCGCCGTTCGCCGGACCCGGAACGGTGCATTGAATTTCAAGCGCTGCGGATTCCTGTCCAGCCTGTGCATTCGAAATCAGCCCGCTACAACACGGCGCGATGACGCTCGCGAGCCAGAACGCGAACCAACCCGCCAGCAACGACGCTGCGGTCCGTTTTCTCGCGCCGGCGGTTTGACCGGCCGTAGACGACGAACCCGCCATCTGGGAATACGCGTTCATGCGACTTTGATCGCTCCTGCTCAGCCGTGTTCCGCGAAGTCAGGAGGGATCATAAGTCAATGCGTCGAGGGGAACTTGATGTAGATCAACCGGAACCGGCTCGACGCATGCGGCACCGCCCCAGCCACCGGCCTGTCCCGCGGCAGTCAACGGTAACTCTGATAAACCGAGGCCGTGCCATCTGATTTCACAAGCATGACGGTGTAGGGCGCGGGCCGGTTACCCTCCATCCCCGGAGAACCGCCGGGCATCCCGGCAACCGCCAGCCCGCGCGCCTTCGGCCGCTCGGCGAGCAGGCGTTTGATCTCGCGGGCGGGAACATGGCCCTCGATCGCGTAACCGTCGATGACCGCGGTGTGGCAGCCGCCGAGCGCGTCGGGGATGCCGTAGCGCGCCCGGTACGTTTCCGGATTCGAGACATTGACCGGCTTCACACGGAAGCCGTTGGCGCGCAGGTGCTCGATCCACGCGCCGCAGCAGCCTCAGGATGCGTCCTTGTATACGATCACCGACTCCGCGGCGTCCGCGCTGCAGGCAGGCAGCAGGGCCGTGCCCAAGAGAACCAGGACAAATTGCCGTCGCTTCATGTCATTCACTCCATTGAAATTGGCATCGATCGACAAAAGATCGGCTCCGACCGGTCATCTACGGCAGGCCCGGCGCGGCGAATCACACACCCGCCAGCGACCGCCATCGCTGACGCACCACATGTTAATCGGGGTGCATCTGCGCCCCGTTGATCTATATCAAGCGTCACCGCCGCGTAGCAAATTCCGCCGCGCGTTAGTTTGCTTCATCCGGTCCCCCGCCCGCGCGGCAATCAGACACGCTTCACGCCGCGGCTTAGCGCATGGCGCGCCGCGCATCCGCCGTCGTACCCGGATTTTCCTTTCCGCGGTGCGCGCCCAGATCGCTGCGCCACCGGCTACTGTCGTTGCGGCTACCAGAAAGCGCCGCTTGCTCAAGTCCTCGGCCATGAGTTGGCCCGTCCCGATCAGTTGATCCGCCCTGTCGCGGCGTTTAGAAATCTTCGCCAGGGATCGTCAAAGCGGAATTCGCCGTACCAGCGCACGGCGAGGGGGCCAAGCTGCAGCGCTACGGGATCGAACTGTGGGTGTACCAGCATATATGCGCCTATTGACGTGTGGCATCTTCGTCGTCCTTGGCCGGGCGGGCGGGTTGCTTGCCCAGCAGGTAGTAATCGAATACCTGTCGCGCGATCGGTGCAGCGGCGCGCGCACCGAAGCCCGCATTCTCGACGACCACGGCCAGCGCAATCCTGGGTTTGTCTGCCGGTGCATAGGCGATGAATAGCGAGTGATCGCGAAGGCGTTCCTCAACGCGGCTCTCGACGTACTTTTCGCCCTGCTTGAGTCCGATCACCTGGGCGGTGCCGGTCTTGCCGGCGCTCACGTATTCGGCACCGGCAAAGGCCCGCCGGCCGGTACCCTCCTTGTTGACGCCCACAAGCGCGTCCTTGACGAACCTGATGTGCTCGGGTTTTACGTCGAGCGTGGGCAGGGGCTTCGGTTCAATGAGGGTGCGCTCCCGAGTGCGGATGTCCTCGACAAAGTCCACGATGTGCGGACGAAACATCACTCCATCGTTGGCAAGCGTGGCGATCGCGGTCGCCAGTTGCAGCGGGGTATAAGCGTTATAGCCCTGCCCGATGCCGATGCTGATGGTCTCCCCCGGATACCATTTCTGCTTGAACCGGCGCATCTTCCATTCCTGGGACGGCAGGATGCCGGCCGACTCGCCCGGTAAGTCGATTCCGGTGCGGCTGCCAAAGCCAAACAACGCCATGAACCGGGCGATGGCGTCGATCCCGAGGTCATTGGCGAGCATGTAGTAATAGGTGTCGGAGGACACCACAAGCGACTTGTGCATGTCCACAGTTCCGTAGCCTCCCGGTTTGCTGTCGCGAAACTGGCGACCCCCGAAACTGAAGTACCCCGGATCGCTGATGGTTTGCTGCGGGGTGCGCTTGCCGTAGGTGAGCGCCGCGAGCGCCATGTAAGGCTTGAACGTGGAGCCCGGGGGATAGGTGCCCGCAAGCGCGCGGTTGATCATCGGCCGGTCCGGAGAATTGTTGAGCTCGTTCCAGTTCTGGGGATCGATTCCATCCACGAACAGATTGGGATCAAAACCGGGTGTGCTGACGAACGCCAGGACGCCGCCGGTTGCCGGCTCGAGCGCGACCAGGGCGCCACGCCGGTCGCCGAACGCGCGGTAGACGACTTCCTGAAGCTTGGCGTCCAGCGTGAGCACGAGGTTGTTGCCGGAAACCGGCGGCGTGCGTGACAGGGCGCGCACGGCGCGTCCGCCGGAATCGACCTCCACCTGTTCGACGCCGGTCGTGCCGTGGAGGAAACGCTCGTAGCTCTGCTCGAGTCCGGTTTTTCCGATGTAGTCGGTGCCGTGGTAATTCGCGAGTTGGTCATCGGCCTCGAGCTTGTCAAGGTCATGCTGATTGATGCGTCCGATATGTCCCACGACGTGCGAAAACAGTTCGCGCTGCGGGTACTGGCGGAACAGGCGCGCCTTCAGGTCCACACCCGGGAAGCGATAGCGGTTCACGGCAAACCGCGCGATTTCCTCGTCGGAAAGGCGTGTCCGTATGGGCAGGCTCTCGAAACGCTTGCTTTCCTCCAGCAGCTTCCTGAACCGGCGCCGGTCCCTGGGCGTAATGTCAACAAGCTCGCCCAACGCATTGATCAACGCGTCGATGTCGGCGACCTTGCTCGGCATGATCTCGAGGGTGTAGGCTGAATAGTTATGGGCGAGCACGACTCCATTGCGATCCACGACGACGCCTCGGTTGGGGGCAATCGGCACGATCGAGATGCGGTTGGCCTCGGCGAGCGTCTGGTAGTGCGCGTGCATGACCACCTGGAGGTAAAAGAAGCGAGTGAACAGCAGAGCGAACATTACCAGCACGACGCCGGCCAGGATCGCGAGCCGCAGCCGGAACTGATGCAGTTCGAGCTGCGTATTCCTGATTTCGATGCCGGGATTCAACGGGCGCCATCCAGCAGTTTTTCGAGCTGAGTCACGGATATCGCACCCGCCACGCGCTGCCCGTCAGCAAAGAACAGCGTCGGCGTTCCGTTGATGCCCTTTTGCCGGCCATAAGCCACGATCTTTTCGACTGGCGTGTCGCACGTGCCGGCGGTTTTCGGTGGATTACCGTTGAGCATCCAGTCCATATAGACTTTGCCCCGGTCCTTCGAGCACCACACCGCCTTCGCTTTCTCGACAGAATCTGGCGACAGAATCGGATACAGGAAGACGTGGATCGTGACGTCGGTCAGCTTGTCAAGTTCCTTGTCGAGACGTTTGCAGTAGGGACAGTTGGGATCGGTGAAGTAGGCGAACTTGCGTTTGCCGTTGCCTTTGACGACGCGGAATGCGAGTTCGAGCGGCAACTTGCCGAACTTGATCGCAGTCAGCGCGCGCAGCCGCTCGTCGGTGAGGTCGGTCCCGCGCGCGACATCGATCAGCCGGCCACGCACAATCATGTGATTCACGTTCTCGTCGACGTAGAAGACTTCGCCGCCTGCGAACACCTCGTAGATTCCCGCGAGCGGCGTTTTGGCGACGCTTTCGACCGGGATGGCGGGGTATTTCTTCTGCATCGCCTGCTTCACGGTTGCCTCGCTCGCGGCCGCCATGCTCGACACCAACAGGGCCATGTATAGACAAACGCGCAGCTTGGTGGGCATGGTCAGTGGCTCCTTTGTTTGTGTTGCTCGAGATCCCGGTCCCGTAGCACGCGTCCGCGTTGACTCTTCGCGCGCGCATCCGGGAAGCCGTATTTAACCGGCTCGCCCAGGTCGAAGGGGAACCGTCTGGCTGTCGATACCTTCCGGGCCAGTTGCGTCAACTCGTCCCGGCTCAGCGGCTGCTTTCGCGGCAGCGCGAGCAAGATCCTATTGCCGGCATCGCGGACGTCCAGGATGAGCAGCTCGTCAAACACCCCCTGGTAGGTGCGGACCATTGAGTCGTAGAGCGGGTTGGAAACGCGGCTCCAGAGATTGCCGACCACAACTCCCCGCGGCATGACGGCGCGCCGCACGGCCTGCAGGAACTCCTGCGTGGTCAAGTGCGCCGGGACGCTGCTGCTGCCGAAGGCGTCCAGGAAGATCACATCGTACGGCTGCCGCAACCTCTCGATGAATTGCCGCCCGTCAGCTACATGGGCATTCATGAGCCCGTCCTCGCGGAAACCGAAGAACTTCTTCGCCACATTCACGACCTCGGGATCGATATCCACCGCATCGATGGTGGCGTTCGGGTAGTACTTGCGGAGGAACATGGGCAGCGTGCCGCCGCCGAGCCCTACGACCAGAAATCGGCGGGGTTCTTCGGACAACGCCAGTCCGACCAGTGCGACCCGCGTGTAAGGCAACGCCAGATGATCCGGATCGCCTAGTTTCACGGCGCTCTGCCGCGCTCCGCCCCTTCCGAAACGCAGGACGCGCAGGCCGTTGTCCTCTTCCGTGATGACGATCCTGTTATAGGCCGAGGCCTTTTCGTACAGCACCGTCTCGCCGGCGTGCGCGAACGCAACCAGCGCGACCAGCGCGAAGCAAGCGAGAAACGGGCGCCGCTTCATGGCTTCCCGTGCGCTACTTTGTGAACTCGTAGACTTGCTTGCGCACCGGATCGGTGATCGGGATGCGGATCCCCATCGAATCGAGCACCGTGCGTACTTCAGCCACCGTCAGCGCTCCAGGCGGTGGCGTCACCCGATGGTGCTGCGGGAAGAGCACCTTCAGGTTCGGGTTGTTGGTGGTGACGAGTTTGATCGCCATGCCCGCGTCTCGCGGTTCTCCGGAGGGATGCATGAGAAAAATCATGGCGTCGGGCTTGTAGGCGTCCGCCCACAGCGCCATGTCCTGTGTGGCGGCCAAGCTACCGGGGAAGTAGACCGTCCAGCCGTTCTCAAACGTGATGATGAAACCGGCAGCCGCGCCGCCGTAAATCGGTGCGCGATCCGAGGCGGTGTCCCGGCCGGACCCTGACCCATGCACGGACCCCACCACCCGGATCGTGATTCCTTCCCGTATCGGATGCAGATTCCGCATGGCGTGGTTCTCCTTTCGCTTCGGTTGGTCGGGTGTCAGTGCGGGTAGGACTGACTCAACGCCGGATTTGTGCCAACGTTATCTCGTCCTGCGTCTTCCGAATCTCCTGCGGCCACGATGATTTGATGTAGGCCAGCACCGCCCATATCTCCTCGTCAGCAAGCATCCCACTGAAGGGGGGCATATCGCTCTGGTACATAGGCGGCGCAATACCGAGCGTAAACCGACTTTCCGCGCACGACCTGCTGGCTGTCGTCGGGATCAGCCGAGGATTTCTGTTCAGACAGTGATGCGATGGTGATCGCACCGATCAGGAATGCAAAGGCAGCAGCCAACAGCCCTACGCCGAACTTGTTACGGGTGTCGGATGTCATCGAGCGGCTGTCGCTTATCCTACTTCCTGAGCTTGCCCCAGAGTTCGTCCAGCCGCGCGTAGCGGCCGCAGCCGGTCACGTAGAACTTGTAGCGCACCGGGTTCTTCCGGTAGTAATCCTGGTGATAGTCCTCGGCCGGCCAGAACTCGGCCGCTTTCACGATCGGCGTCACGATCGCCTGCTTGAAGGGCTTGTCCTTCTCCCATTTCACCCTGGAGGCCTCGGCGAGCCGCCTCTGCTCCTCGTCGTGCCAGAAGATGGATGGCCGGTATTGCGAGCCGGCATCGCAGAATTGGCGGTCTTTCACCGTCGGATCGTGATTCACCCAGAACTGCTCAAGCAGCCGCTCGTAGCCCACCTTCTTCGGGTCGTACACGACCTGCACCACCTCGGTGTGGCCGGTGGCGCCCGCGGAAACTTCCTTGTAGGTCGGGTTCTTCGTGCTTCCGCCCATGTACCCGGAGGTGGTCGAAACCACGCCGGGAACCTTGTCCATCGCTTCCTCCGCGCACCAGAAGCAGCCGGCGGCGAAGGTGGCTTTCGCGAGTCCGCCCGGCTGGCCCTGGGCAAAGACTGAGGGGGCAACGAGCGCGGCAAACCAGATTGGCAGGGTGAGAAGTCGGGTAAACATGGCGTCATGCTCCTATCGTAGTGTTGCGGGCGTAGTCGGCGTCAGGACCGATACCTTACGCCTCAGTTCGGCGCGCGCCATCTCGCGTGGCCGCGCGTCGCACGGATCTCCGCATGCCCCTCCATCTGGGAAGGAACATTCCCGCCTGCTGACGGTACGCGCGGTATGCTTCGCCAAAGCCATTTTCCATGACGCGTTCCTCCTCCTTCGCGAACAGCAGGTAGGAAACGATGAATACCGGGAACCACACGGTCAGCGTCCAGGACTGGAGCGCAAGCAGGGTTCCGAGATAACCGAGAAACAGCGCGGTGTAGAGTGGATGGCGAACATACCTATAGGGGCCGCGCGTCACGAGCCGGTGCTCCTTCTTGATCTCGATCCGGATGCTCCAGAAGCTGCCGATTGTGCGATGGCTGTGCCAGAACAATCCCAGTCCAGCGCCGAACAACACAACAGCAATCCAGACAAGAGGATCGGATACGCCGTGGCTCAGGGGCCACCTGTCCCATTCGAGCAGCCGCGGCGGAGCGAGAACCGACCAGGCGACGTAAGCCGCCCACACGGCTGATGCGATGTAAGCGGGTAGCTGCGGCGCACGGCTCACCGCAGGTTTCGATTCATCCCCCGGCCGTGTGCGCGCGGCCGCAAGATAGTAGCAGCGGGTGCCC
The DNA here is from genome assembly GCA_016199545.1 of Betaproteobacteria bacterium. GTDB lineage: Bacteria > Pseudomonadota > Gammaproteobacteria > Burkholderiales > SG8-41 > DSOT01. The sequence continues at coordinate 15,619 of JACQGN010000049.1, forward strand.
CCCAGGAAGAGAAGGAAGGCAGCGGACATGAGTTCTGCGAAAAGTGGATGGTTCATGGAGGATTCGTCAACGTTTTCGGTTTGAAGAAGCGCGGTTACCTGATGTCGGTGATCAGATAATCCCTGCCGTCGTGGATGACCTGGAACTCGACCCTTTGCATCGGCTGCAGATTCAACAGCATCGCCTTGTCCTTCACCAGATACGACACAGTCATGCCCGGCAAGTTCATCCCCCGCAGCGGGCCGTGCTTGATCGTGACGGTTCGCTTTTCCCGGTCGATATGCTGGATTACGCCGGTGCCTTTGCCGGTTTTCGCGCCGACAGCGGGAGCTTGTGTTTGTGCCGGGTGCTGCCCGCCGGCCTCATGGTGGGCAAGAGCGGCGCCGCTGCTGGCTGCGGCAAGGACCATGATTAACAAAAAGGTGTTCATTGACCGATAGTTCTGCCAAAGTGACCGTGCCGGACGACAAGGCAATGGCTAACGCATCCTGTCAATTCAATCGAGATCGATTGGGTTCGGACTTGCCGTCCACGTACGCGGGCGACGAGTCTCCCCTGGAACCGGCTGTTATCGCGCCGGGTTCCCGGGGTCAGACACCAGCGGCAAATGGAGGACGCTGCGGCTGTTCGGGGAAAAACTGACTTGAAATGATGGGAATCGAAGGTTGAAAATCGGGCGACTTGAGTGTCGCGATCGCCGCGGGCATGACCGGCATCGCCGAAGAAAGTTGATGGCAGAACAGATGCTCGGAGAAATTGTCGACGGTGTCGTCGCCACGTTCCTGGGCAAGTCCATCGCCGCTACTGGATGAGTGGGCCGCGCCAGTCTCAGCGGGCGGGCACTGCTGGACTGAATGCGCAGCCCCGACGCCCTGCAGCGATACTACCAGCAGCAGGACGATGGCAGAGAGTTTTCTCATCAAAGCGAGCACGCTCCGATTCTAGAGCAACGTTTCGGCGTTCGCAACGATTTGGGCAGGCATGCGCAGAACGTCAGCGGCTTGTATCGTGTCCCATCGGCGTACCTGATTCGGTGAGGTAAACCCCCGGCTCTGCCGGGGGACTCCGCGAGGTTTGAGCTATACGACGGTGGAGACATGCTGGTGGGTGGAACAGTCATTCCCTCCCCCTTGATAATGGGGGAGGGTTAGGGCTGATGTTTCCCCGGCTTTTCATGTTTGTAATCCGAGCCGTTCATGGAGCGCATGCATGGCGGTATCGGTCAGTGGCAATCGAGGCAGGGCACACAGCAGTTTGGCCAAGGTGATGATCGACAGTTCACGGGCGATGCGGGTGGTGGACTTGAACCGGCGATGCCATCCTTCGGCCTCGGCCAACTGGCCGATGTGCCAGAGTAGAAACGCCGCCAAGGTGCCGATCAGGAGCAGCGCATGCAGCCGTGGCGCCGAGCGCGACTGACTGATCTGAAGCCCCATGCCCAAGTCTGCCGATTTGCTGTCGCGGAAGTTCTCCTCGA
>JACQGN010000007.1 GCA_016199545.1 Betaproteobacteria bacterium
CCCTTCGCGTCCTGAGCCAAAATCGTGCCAGCGCATCACGCGGGTCATTATGTTAGGCACTCTTAGTTCGGAATGACGGGGTCGGTCTCGCGCGGGTCTACCGGCGCATCGCCAGCTCACAATAAATCGAGTCAGTGACTCTTTCGCATGCCGAATATCTTACACTGACCACCATTTATCTTGCCGAACGCAAGTTCAGGGTTGGCTCCCGCCGCCGACAACCGGCCGCTATCGGGAAATCTGAGGCTCGACCGCATCGGGCCGGGTCCGGCCATGAAGAGACGGTCGCCCGTATTGCTTCGAACGACAGCTCCTCGGCCTAAGCGGCCACTGGCGGTCTGATGAAGATACGATCGGTGCTTCGGATTCGAGCGTCCGCTCCCGAAAAATTTCAGATGGCGCTTTCGACCCAAAGGGGTCGTGGCCGCCTCTCGATAACGGACATTGAAAAAGAGCGAAGCAGACACCGGTCCTCCGCCGCGCCACGATGAAGGTGACGCCAAGAATCCGACGCATCGCTAGAGTCCTTGCCCAATGAAAGTATGTGCAAATGAGTCAAGTTTCATTTTGGAGAAACAAAAAACCCCCTTTCCCCCATCTGCGAATTTTCGCAGAGGCGAAAGGGGAGAGTGAATCAGGCGGTTCTCGTGGGTCTCTACAGCGAAACCGCGAAGGACGGTAGGTGCCTTGAAGTGGCCCGATCCCACATTAGCGGAAGCCGGAATCCGCTTCGCGAGCGAAGCAGTGATGTTGACCGTCGTGAGATGCGGCTCGCCGAGGAGTGAGATCCGTCTGCTATGTGTACTCATCATACAACGCCTCGTCGGTCTGAGGCGGAGCCTCGTTAGTGCTTAAAGGGAATGTGCACCGGTTTCATTATGTTGGGATCGCCACGAATTCGGTGCTGAACTACGGCAGGCCGTCCCCCTGATCCCATCGACTCGTCCGAATGCCATTCCGCGCCGCCTATTCAGCCTTCTGTATTCGCTGTCGAATTTTCGCTCCCGCAACCATCGTTGCGTCAAACCGATAACGATCGAAGTATGCGTCGGCCACCGCTCTTGCTTCACCGACCCGCCCTAACTTGAGCAAGCACTTCGTCAAACGGTCAAGTGCGCCGATCTCCCCGTGATAGCCAATAGCTTGCCGCTCCTCACGCATCAGGTCAGAGACTAATCCTTGTTCATCATCAATGAACGTATACTCTGCCGTCGCGTCGAGCGCGCGTCGGTACAGTTCGATCGCCTCGGCGAGGTTCGTCCGCTCACGCGTGCGAGCCTGCTCGATCAGTAGGCGATTAGCGTTGCGGAGTCGGTGAAAGCGAGCATTCGCCTCAAGGTCGAAATTTCGGCCAGCGTTTATCCAGTTGACCAGCGTGTCCGATTCCTGAGCAATCCACTCGGCTTCGAGCTCCTCAGCCTGCCGTTCGGCTAGGTTGTCGGCGAGGATGACGACCTTGTACGTGCCCGCCAGGCGTGTCTCGACGAACCGGTACCAAAGCGCATCCCTGTCCTTCGACCATGTGCGGTCGTCCGTGCCTTTCCCAATGTAAAACGGCACGCCATCAACGCTCTGGTGTGCGTAGACATAGTAGCGCTTTGGCTTTGACTGATCGGCTGTGGGCGACGCCTCAAGACGAGGACGCGGCACGCCGAAGCTCATCTCGATGCCTGCGTTGGTCGTCCGCATTTGGAGTTGCCGCGAACCTGTCGCGCTCGGCCCTTCGTCGCGAATGACGCTGGACGGTTTGTGCTCGGGTTCAGCGCTCTCGTGCTTGGGTACCGCGATTGGGTCCTCGCTGGACTCGACAACGCTTGTATGCTGCAGGATGAACCGGCGCAGCTTCTCCTTCAGCGCCAGATCTCCCGCCTGCCCAAACTGGATGTAAGCGCGGCAGACGCGGATCGCGTCATCCCAGCGCTTCTGCTTCGTGTAAATGATGCGGAGTCGCTCGTACGGATGCGTCCCGGGAAATTGCGCGTAGATGTTGGCCTCGTACAAGGCAATCGCAGCATCGACGTTGCCTTCCTTCTCCAGGGCAATTCCGTTTAGATTCCGATCGGCACACTTGGAAAATGCCTTGGAGCTTAGCGCGCACGACCGCGGCGGAACGGTGTTCGGCAATTTGGTTGCGGTCATTGGCTCGGTACCCCTTGCAATTAATAAACGGGTCAGGGTGAATAGTTTCAAATAAACAATTGATGCTGGTCCCTTATCGTTTTCTTACCGATAGGGCGCTGCGGACCGGCTCACCGGCACGTCGGCAAAGCCTCGCGCGTCGAGGAACTGGCGAATGCTAAGACCGGCAAGCTCCGCCTTTGGGTGAGGGCCAACTACGACCTCCTCCAACGGAAACTTCGACCGGATTTGTTGATGCTCGTCGGTTTCACGAATATCGGCGATGGTCGTGTAAGGTGCGAGAAAGCCGTCCGCCTCTCGAAACCTCCTCGCGGCCCGTTGCAATTCGAAGTCATCGATGATCTCATTGTGCTCGGTATAAACCATCCGAATTTCACGTTCGTCAGCAAAGGCCGAGTCCTTGCAACACACGATCAACTCGAAAAATAATCCACGTAATGACTCGGCGTATCCGTGGGTAGGGTAGAACTCTTTACTGCTCCCGTCACGTTGCCGAACAGAGATCTTGCGCTGCACGTCACGACAATAGGCCTCGCTAAAAAACCGTGCAAAGCAATCCAGAAGAGTGCGTTTTTGCCCATCGAAATAGAGAACCGGCGTCATGGTGCATTCACGAGGGTATCCAAGCCCCCGCATGAGACTCTCCGGCGTGAAGCCAAGCGCGACACCAACTGCGTTTTCCGAGTAGGCACGCCACTGGCTGAGACTGTCCCGGGCAGATGAAAAACATGCGAGATTGATTCTTGGCCGCTCGACGGGAACGCTGGTTAGACCTCGCAGAACATCCGCGATCGGCGACCCGTTTGTGGCGATCTGGTCGAAGACTTCGCGAGCTAAGTTGATGCCGTGCTCAATTTCGCTGGCGTCATTCATGAAGGCGGATTCGGTGAGCCACAAGTCCTCGGACTCGAGAATTCCTCGAAAACCTTCGAGCGATGTGTAGTGATAGATTGGGCCACGGTTCGGTCGAGCGAGACGAAGCACTTCGCTCCGAACCATAGATCTGATCGCCCATCCGTAGCTTTCATTCTGAGAAATCCAGAAAAACCTGGGCTCGCCGTCGACACCGATAAAGGACTCTCGCCTGAACTCTCGATCTCCAAGTCCGAATAGGTTATCAAGGTAAACATCGCCCTCCTGCCCATGCGGACAGCTTGGCCAAGGGCAAGGTCGGTTCGGATACCCTCCGGCAAAGTGAGTGCGGCAGAAATCAGAGTTTGGCACCGTGCCCCCTTAGCCGGGCACAACGCTCTCGTGGAGCTAGCATGATCCGCATAGTAAAGCATCCACGCCTGGACAACATCAGCATTCGCGACCTCGTGCCATTCGACTCCCCGATTGAGTAGACGCCCATGCGCGTTTCCGCGTCATCGCTTTCGACAAGGCCGACTGACTGCTTTGGCCGAGAAGCAGTCATTGCTGGAGGTGACTTTCACCGTCCGGAGTTGGCCGAAAGGGGCGATTGATCCCTAACGCAGCGCATCGTCAACCATCCGCGGCCCGTTGAGCGCCGCTCACGGGATACGCAAGGGCTCGCCCACCAGGCTCCAGTACGGCAGCGCAACAGCCAGCACGACGACGAAGGCGATCAACGTCATCCACACGCCGAAGCGGAAGATCTCCGGCGCCGTGAGATAGCCGCGCTCGTACACGACGAGCGACGAAGCGCTCTGCGCCGGGTAATAGAGCACCGCGTCGCCGCCTATCATCACCGCGAGTCCGCAGATCATCGGGTTCACCCCCGCGGCCGCGCCGATCGACATGGCGATCGGGATGGTGGTCGCCAGGAAACCCGTGATATTGGGGATCAGCAGGCGCACCGGCACCGATGCGACGAGCAGGATCGCGATGACCAGGACGGGCTGGTCGCGAAACTGCGGCACCGCCTGCACGATGAGCTGGGCGATCCAGGCGCTGGCCCCGCTCGCGGTGAGCGCGCGAGCGAGCGAGAGCGAGGACGCCAGCACGAAGAAGTTGGTCCAGCCGATGTGGCGCTCGAACTCGCTCCACGTCAGCACGCCGAAGCGCGGCATGAGAAGGAAGATCCACGCGAGCAGCGCCGGCACCACCGGGTGCCAATGGTGCACGGCATCGGTCAGCCACAGGAGCGAGGCGCAGACCGTGATCACGATCGTGCGCGTTTCCCTGCCCGACATGGGCCGAGCCTCTCCGGCGGGCAGCGGCGGCAGCCTGAGATCGAATCCGCGCCGGTACAGCAGGTAGATCAGCAGGGAGCCGATCAGGAGCAGCGCCAGATACGGCACGCTCATCAGGAGCAGCCACTGGCTCCAGTAAATCCCGCCGATCAGCGCCGCCGACACCACCGGCGTGATCCCGCCAGTCAGGAGCACGGTCGAGGCGAGCCGGTTGATCGAATTCAGCGCCATCATGATCGCCCGCGCCAGGGGCGCGCGGCGCGGCACCTGCCCGAGTTCCAGCGCCTGCTCGTAGACATGCACGAGGATGCCGGTGCGGGTGGTCGCGGACGGGAGGACGAAAGTCAGCAGCGGGAAGGCGAGCAGCAGTTGCAGGTACAGCGAGCGGGCACTGCCCCGCGAGCGGCGCAGGAAGAAGCGCGCGATCCGCTCGGCCAGACCGCTGCGGGACACCGCGAGTCCGATCGTGAGCACCGCGATCAGAAAATAGGCGACCGGATCGGCGAACCCCGCGAGCGCTTCGGGAAATCCCGGCACCGCGCCCGACAACACCAGCGCGAGCACCAGGACGAGGCTGGTGACCCCGGCCGGCAAGGCTTCGGTGCACCATAACCCGATCGCAAGCAATGCGACCGCGAGCACGCGTTTGCCGGCCTCCGGCAGCCCCGCGGGCGCGGGCGCCGCGATCACCATGGCGCAGAGCGCGAGGAGACCGGCAGCGGTCCAAAATGCGCGCATGCCCGGCGGCCGTTCACGGGTGACGGCCTCCGCTCCACGCGGGCCCGTCAAAATGCCACCTGCGTCATGCGCTTGGACTCACCGCAGCTTTGCATGATAATTCCGAATTCTATTCGACCAACGTTCAAAGGTGAAAACATGAGCGGAACCGCAGTTGCAGAATCGAAGCCGGCGACGGGGTATGAAACGCTCGCCCTGTATATCGACGGCGGGTTCATCGGGGCGGACGGGCGCAAGACCGAGCCCGTGCTGAATCCCGCGAGCGGCGAGGTGCTCGCGCAGTTGCCGCACGCGGCGCGCGAAGATCTCGACCGCGCGCTGGCCGCCGCGCAGCGGGCCTTCACGACCTGGAGCAGGACTTCGCCGCTGGAGCGCTCGGCGGTTCTGCGCAAGGTGGCCGAGCTTGCGCGCGCGCGGGCGGACGCCATCGGCCGCAACATCACGCTCGACCAGGGCAAGCCGCTCGCCGAATCCGTCGGCGAAGTGAACGTCTGCGCCGAGCACGCCGAGTGGCACGCCGAGGAATGCCGCCGCATCTACGGCCGCGTCATCCCGCCGCGCCGCGCGGACGTGCGCCAGATGGTGCTGCGCGAGCCGGTGGGCGTGTGCGTTGCGTTCACGCCGTGGAATTTCCCGTTCAACCAGGCGATCCGCAAGATGGTGGCGGCGCTCGGCAGCGGCTGCACGCTCGTAATCAAGGGACCGGAAACCGCGCCCAGCGCGGTGGTGGCGCTCGCCCGCCTCTTCCACGACGCCGGCCTGCCGGCCGGGTGCCTGAATCTCGTGTGGGGTGTCCCGAGCCAGATTTCCGAGTACCTCATCAAGTCGCCGATCGTGCGCAAGGTGTCCTTCACCGGCTCGATTCCCGTCGGCAAGCAGCTCGCGGCCCTGGCGGGCGCCCACATGAAACGCGGCACGTGGGAGCTGGGCGGCCATTCGCCGGTGCTGGTGTTCGACGACGCGAACGTGGAGCAGGCCGCGACCACGCTCGCACGGCTCAAGCTGCGCAACGCCGGGCAGGTGTGCGTATCGCCTTCGCGCTTTTACGTGCAGAGCAAAATCTACGACCGCTTCGCGGCGCGCTTCATCGAAACCATCAAGTCGGTCAACGTGGGTAACGGCCTGGAGAAGGGCACGCAAATGGGGCCGCTCGCGCATGCGCGCCGGGTCGACGTCATGGAAGCGTTCGTGGACGATGCGCGCTCGCACGGCGGCGAGATCGTGTTCGGGGGTGCGCGCATCAAGAGTCCAGGCAACTTTTTCTCGCCGACCGTCGTCACCGGCCTGCCGGACACCGCGAAGCTGATGACGGAAGAGCCGTTCGGCCCGATCGCGCCGCTCGTGCCGTTCACCGAGCCGGAAGACGCGGTGCGCCGCGCGAACAGCCTGCCGTACGGGCTCTCATCCTATGTCTTCACCGAGTCGTTGAAGACCGCAACCTACGCGGCGAATGCGCTCGAAGCGGGCATGGTCAACATCAACCACTTCGGCAGCGCGCTCTCCGAGACGCCGTTCGGCGGCGTGAAGGAAAGCGGGATCGGCAGCGAGGGCGGAACGGAGACTTTCGACGGCTACCTCGTCACCAAGTTCGTGACGCAGTGCTAGATTAAAAAGGGAACAGGCCAGAAAATGAACGAACGAATCAGGCGGCACCCGCTGTGCGCTGCGGCTGCGCTCACGTTATTCGCATTTCTCGCTGCGGTTCCGGGGTGGGCGCAGAAGCCGCCTGCGCCGTCAGCGTGGCCCACGCGCCCGGTGCGCGTCATCGTTCCATTTCCGCCGGGCGGGAGCACGATGGAGCTCGTGGTGCGCCTGCTCACGCAGGACATGCCGAAGTCGCTCGGCCGGCAGGTGATCGTCGAGAACC
>JACQGN010000062.1 GCA_016199545.1 Betaproteobacteria bacterium
CAGGATCACGTCGACGCCGCGGAATTGCGAAATCGCTGCCGTCGCGCCGGCGTGCAGGTCGGCACGATCGACGCGCTGCTGGCGCAGTTGTGCATTCGTCACAGCTTGGTGCTGCTGACGACCGACAACGATTTTATTCGGGCCGCCGAGCACTGCGCGCTGCACGTATGGAAACCGTGAAGGCACAGGAACGGGGTTACCTTCACCGCAGGCCGGCGGCGCGAAGGTGCGGGAAGATCACGTCGCGGAATGCCGTAATCTCGGGCTCGGGCGCGGCGAAGGTCTGAAACGGCATCAGGTAGAGGTTACGCGCGCCGAGCTTCGTCATCTCACAGATCCGCTGCGCGCAGTACTCCGGCGTCCCGGCCAGCCCCAGGGCATCGCACACCTGCGCGACGATCTCGTCGGGCATGAAGGCGGTCGCCGCGATGGCCGCTTCCCAGTCCTCCGCGTGGGAGAGATCGGGATAGATCCGGTTGACCGCATCCGGCACCTTCAGCTTCGGGATGCGGATGCCGGCCTGCTCGAGCACCTCGCCTTCCCAACGGATGGCCCAGTGCACGGCGACCGGTCGCGCCACCCTGCGCGCCTCGGCCATCGTCGCTGCCGTGCCCGTGCGCACCGCCCAGATCACTTCGAGGTCCTCGAGGCGCCGGCCCGAACGCCGAGCGCCGCGCTCGACGTGATCGAGCGCCCGCTCGACAAGAGGGCGGTTGAACCCGATGAGAAGGAGCACGCCGTCGGCGATCTCGCCCGCCAGCTCCATCGCCTTCGGCCCCGAAGCGGCCATCAGCACGGGAATGTGCCGGCCGGACGCATAGCTCAAGCCCGCCGGCGTGCCGTTCCAGTCGACGCTCCGGCCGGCGAGCAGCGCCTTCACCGCGCCGAGGCAGGCGCGCATCTCGGCGAGCGTCGCGGGTTTGCGTCCGATCGTGCTCGCCGAGCTGTAGCCGGTGCCGATGACACATTTGACGCGGCCGGGCGCCATCTCCTCGGCGGTCTGGACCGCGCTCGCGAGCACCGAGGCGTGACGCGTGAACGGGTTCGAGACCGCCGGAAACAGTTGCAGCCGCTTCGTGCGGGCTGCGGCGTGCCCGAGAATGACGTACGTATCGCGGGCGATCATCTGGTTGTCGAGAATGCCGGCGCCGTCGAAGCCGGCAGCCTCGATGCTCTCGACCAGCGCCATCAGCGCGGGCATCGGCGCGGTACCGGGGACGCGTAAGTGAACGCGAACAGGCTCGGTCATGCTGGTCTACTCCTCAAGAGGGTCACGGCGTGCGCCTGCACCGCCGGCCAAGTTGTGACATCCAGCGGGAAATACCTTATATGCTATATGACTTTCCCTCCCTCTTGGTGGGAAAGAAGTTACCTCCTTCCCCCGTAAACGGAGGAAGGAATCCAAAGCCTCCCTCGCGTCAGCGGCCGGGACAACTTAACTTCCCTCCCCCTTGACGGGGGAGGGTTAGGGTGGGAGTGGCTCATCCCATGAGCCTTCCACGTGCGACCCTATCCCCGTTCACGCAACCGGGGGACAGGCTATGCTCATGCCGGGCGTCAGCAACCACGTGCAGGGAATCAGGTAATGTCATTGCCCGGCCCGTATCACAATTGATACAATAACCGTGCGAACAAGGAAACTTCCGCGCCTGGTGGTCCGCTTTTACCGCGAAGCGTCCGGCTCGGAGCCCGTGCGCGAGTGGTTGAAGTCGCTGCCGCATGATGAAAAGCGTGAGGTCGGCACCGACATCAAGACCGTGCAGTTCGGTTGGCCCTTGGGCATGCCGCTGGTACGGCACGTCGAAGGGCGCGTTTGGGAAGTTCGGAGCCGGTTGCCCACACGAATCGTGCGAATACTGTTCACGCTCGAAGAGTCCGAAATGATCCTGTTGCACGGCTTCATCAAGAAGGATCGCACCACTCCAAAGGCCGACCTGGACCTGGCTCGCCGGCGTTTGAGGAATCTGAGGAGCGCATCATGAAGCGAAACGTTCACGTGGGGTCGGACTTTGACGATTTTCTCAGGTACGAAGGCCTCTACGACGAGGCACAGGCTGTCGCGGTGAAGCGCGTCCTTGCTTTCCAGTTGGAACAGGACATGAAGAAAGCGCGCCTGACCAAGACCGCGATGGCGCGGCGCATGGGAACGACCCGGGCGCAACTGGATCGCCTGCTCAATCCGGAGAACCCCTCGACCACGCTCGCCACCCTCGTGAAAGCCGCGGGGGCGCTGGGCAAGCGCGTGAGAATTTCCCTCGAGCGGGCGTAAGCGGGGCCGAAGCCCTCACCGCCGCCCGCCGCCTCTACCGCAAAGTTCCCCTCGCCCTCCGGGAGAGGGGTTAGGGGTGAGGGAGGCAAGGAAGCCTGACTGGCTCATCCTGTGAGCCTCCCGTATGCGACCCTGTCCCCGTTCACGCAAAGGGGATACCGCCATGCAGCCAATCGCCGCAGCCTTGTCGTCCATCACCCTGGGCGCGCCCGCCCGGTTTCGCAACCTCACCGTGATCCCCAGCGTCGCTGCATTTCATAGAACTCGGTGAAATACTGTCACGAAAGCGCGGCGGTTTTCTTCCGCTCGATCAGCTCAAAGTCGATGCGGGCGCCGAGGCCCGGCCCGTCGGGCGGCCGGACGGTTCCGTCACGGCCGGCGATCAGGTCCTCGAGCAACCCATACTTCTGGGTCGAATCGGGCAGCAGGATCTCGAAGTATTCGGTGTTGGGAATGGCGAGGATCACGTGCAGGTTGGCGACGTTGTTGAGCGAGTTGCCGCCATGATGGACCTCCAGATTCATGTGAAAGGCTTCCGCCAGGTGCGCGATCTTCACCAGCGCGCTGATCCCGCCTTTCACCGCGACATCGCCCCGCAGGAAGTCGGTCGCCTGCATCACGATCCACGGCGCGTAGGCCTGAAAGCCTCCAGGTGAGTACTCCGTCGCCATGATCGGAATATCGAGCTTCTGGCGCAGCTTCACGTAGTTCGTGATGTCGTCGGTGTCGAGCGGATCCTCGTACCAGTAGTAGTTCAACTCATCGAGCGCGCGCCCGACCCGCAGCGCCTCGACGTAGTTGTACGACCAGGTGCTGTCCAGCATGAGCCGGTAGCCGTCGCCGACGGCCTGCCGCACGTGCCGGCAGAGCTCGATGTCCTCCCGCCACACCGCGGGCGGGTGAATCTTGTAGGCCGAGAGCCCGCTTTCCTTGATGCGCTGCGCCTCCTCGGCATAGGCCTCCTTCGACGGCAGCACTGCCGAGCTTGCATACGCCGGAACGGATTCCCGGAAGCTCCCCAGCATGCGGTGGATCGGGAGGCCCGCGACCTTGCCGCCGAGATCCCACAGCGCCACATCCACCGCGCCGATACAGCGCAGCGTCGTGTTGCGGTTCCGCGCCCACATCTGCTGATAAAGGCGCTCGCGGTCGAGCGGATTCCGCCCCACGAGCAGCGGCTTCAAAAACCGGATGAGGGACGCCGCGTCGAAGTTGGCGCCGCGGCTCGACGAGCCCAGGAACGAATGGCCTTCGACGCCATCGTCGGTGCGGATGGTCACCAGGCCCAGCTCGCTGCGGCCGCCCGGCATCCTCCCGGTATGCCTTCCGAACTGGCGCGGCGGGAGATCGTCCCACGCGAACAGGGTGACCGTGACGTCTGAGATCTTCATCGACCAATGATGCGGGCGCAGGGGCGCCGGGTCAAGCGCGCGGAATGAAGCGGACTATAATCGAGGTGCAAATACCTTGTCAGGCATTTGCACGAGAATCAACGAGGGGTGAAATCATGAGCAGTGCATCGCCAGGCCGGCAGCCGTTGCCGCTCGAGGGCGTGCGCGTCCTCGAGCTGAGCCACATTGTCGCGGGTCCGTCCGGCGGCCTCATACTCGGCGACCTGGGCGCGGACGTCATCAAGATCGAGCATCCGGATGCCGGCGACACGGCCCGCAGCAATTCGGGTACCGGCTCGACGTTCTATTCGTTCAACCGCAACAAGAAATACCTCGCGCTCGATCTTGGCAAGCCCGAGGGCAAGAGAATTTTCGAGCGGCTGGTGGCGAAGTCTGACGTGGTGTTCGACAACTTCGCTCCGGGGGCGCTACGCCGCCTGGGGCTCGACTACGAGTGGGGGCGCAAGGTCAATCCGCGCATCATCTACTGCTCGGTCAAGGGATTCCTGCCCGGCCCGTACGAAGATCGCCCGTTTCTCGACGAACTCGCGCAGATGGCGGGCGGGCTCGCCTATCTCACCGGCCTCAAGGACCAGCCGATGCGGGCCGGCGCCTCGATCACCGACATCGGCGCCGCGACCTACGGCATCATCGGCATCCTCGCGGCGCTTTACCGCCGCGAGCGCACCGGCGAGGGCGACTGCATCCAGGCGGGACTCTACGAAACCATCGTGTTCTGGGTGAGCCAGTACATCACCACGGCCCAGTTGACGGGCGAAAATCCGCAACCGCGCGGCGGCCGCACCAGCACCATGGGCACCTACATGGGCTGGGGGGTGTATCAGCTTTTCCCGACGCGGGGCGGCAGGCAGATATTCATCGCGGTGACCGGCAACCGCCACTGGGCGGGGCTGTGCGACGCGCTCGGCTTCGACGACTGGAAGCATTCCCCGGGATTCAACAGCAACCGCAAGCGCGGCGAACGCAAACCGCTCATCGCCGAGCGCATCAAGGAGACGGTGGAGAAGCTCGACTACGATGACGTCGCCGAGCGCCTCTACAAGGCGCAGGTGCCGTATTGCCCGGTGAACACGCCGCTCGATCTCGTCGAGGAGCGGCAGATGAACGAAGGCCGCCGCTGGATGCATATCAAGGTGGGGGACGAGCGCTTCAAGCTGCCGAAGATCCCGGTGGACATGAGGCGCACGGCCGACTTCGAGGTGCGCGAGCAGCCCGGGTGCCTGGGCGAGCACACGGACGCGATCCTGGCCGCGCTGGGCTACTCGACGGACGAGATCGACAAGCTCAAGTCGGAGCGCGTGGTGCTGCGCTCGGACCGGATGTTGAATACCGAAGAGCGCGAAGGGTAGGGCGGACTACGCCGTTTTGCGGTAGCCGCTCACGTCCGCAAACGGCGGCTTGCGGTCGGCCTGCAGATCGACCTCTGCGCTGTTGAGACAAATCTGCAGCATGGAGAAATAACCGACCGAGCCGATCAGATCGACGAGGGCGCGCTCGCCGAAAATCTTCCGCGCTTCGTTGAACGTCTTCTCGCTGACGAAGTGATTCTCGAGCACCTCCATCGCGAAGGTGTAGTAGACGCGCTCGTCATCGGCCTTGAAGTTGGGCTTCTTGCCGGCAGCGAGGTCGCGCACGACGTCCTCGGGAATGCCGGCAGCGATCGCCTTGTCCACATGTGCGTTCCACGAGTACTGCGCGTCCCAGTAGCGGGCCGTCACCAGGATGCCGAACTCGCGCAGCTTCACCGGCAGCCCGCAGTCGAAGCGCATGTAGTTGCTGATGGCGGACACCTTTTCCATCAGCTCCGGGCTGTGGAGCCAGACGTTATAGGGGCCGGAGACGCGGTCGCGGCGCGAAACGTGCTTGTCGTGGACTTCTTTCTGGCGGGGAGTGAGCTGTTCGTAGGCTAATTTTGGGAGGCGCATATTTTTATCCTCGACGTGGTGAGCTCTGGGGCGCGGTACCATAAAACAAGGCGTTTCATTGGGCGTCCATCCACGGGTAACGGACACAGTATCATGCCAGAAAGCCCGGCCAGCGAGGTTGGGGCCCAAAATGGTGAGCGAACGTCGGACCGCTGAAGGTTGATCCCAACCATGCAGCAGGAAAAGCGGCATCAGGTTGTCATAGTCGGTGGCGGGCCGGTGGGCGTCGCGCTTGCGGTGGAACTCGGCCTGAGAGGCGTGACCTGCGCGCTCGTGGAGAGCCGCACCGGATTGCAGCAAATCCCCAAGGGGCAAAACCTCACGCAGCGCACGCTGGAGCATTTCTATTTCTGGGGCGTCGTCGACGAAATGCGCGCCGCGCGCCTGATGCCCTCCGGTTATCCGATCGGCGAGGTCACCGCCTACGGCAATCTGATGAGCGAGTACTGGCACGCGCCGCCGGGGCGGGAAATCGTTCGGCCCTACTACTTCCAGGACAACGAACGGCTGCCGCAGTACCGCGTGGAAGAGGTGCTGCGGCGGAAGATGAGGGATGGTTTTTCCACGCACCGGTGCCGGCGAACGCGGCAACTCACTCGGCAAATGAGGGCTTCGACTTTCGCGCACTGATGCAGGAAGCCGCCGGCTTCGAGTTCGCGTGCGAGCTCGATCACGTGGGGTTCTGGGACTTGCGGGTGGCGGTCGCGGAGAACTACCAGGTCGGGCGTGTCTTCATCGCGGGGGACGCGGCGCACAGCCATCCGCCCTACGGCGGCTTCGGCCTCAACAACGGCCTGGAGGACGCCGCCAATCTCGGGTGGAAGCTGGCGGCCACGCTGCAAGGGTGGGGGAGCGAGGCGTTGTTGCAATCGTACAGCGAAGAGCGGCGCGCGATCTTCAAGGAAACCGCCGAGGACTTCATCGCTGCGCGCATCGCGAAGGATGCGGCATTCCTCGCGCGCTACGATCCGGAGCGCGACCGCGAGGAATTCGAGCGGGCATGGAAGGCGCAGACGGATGCCGCCTCGCGCGTGCAGGGCTACGAGCCGAACTACGAGGGTTCACCGATCGTGGGCGGCCCGCCGCACGGCAAATGCAGCGCCCACGGCACGCACATGTTCAAGGCCAGGCCCGGCCACCACCTTGCACCGCAGCCGCTCTCCACCGGCCGGAATGTTTTCGAAGCGCTCGGGACCGGCTTCACGCTGCTTGCGCTGAACGCAAATGAGGACGCAAATGAGGACGCCGATGACGGCATCGTTGAGAGCTTCGAACAGGCCGCCCGCTCGCTCGGTATGCCGCTCAAAGTAGTTCGCGACACCTGCCGGGGAGAGCTGAAGCGCTACGAGTCGCGCCTCATCCTGGTGCGTCCGGACCAGTTCGTGGCCTGGAGTGGCGACACCCCGCCGGGCGACGTGCGCGCGCTCATGAGCAGGGCAATCGGGCGTCTCGGATGAGGCGTCGCAGGAACATGATTCGGCGCGACGCGGGTGCCTCCACGGATGGAGCGCGTCCGATCGAGAAGAACTGGTGACGAGTATTACGTAACCGAGCGACAGGCGCTTCCCTCATCCCAACGCTATCCACAAACCTCCCTCACCCCTAGCCCCTCTCCCGGGGGGAGAGGGGAACGTCGTGGCACTGGTGCGCGACAACGGGATCGAGAGGGGAATGTTGTGGCGCTGATGCGCGACAAGTGGATGGAGAAGGGTCTGTCTTCCCTCTCCCTCCGGGAGAGGGATCGAGGGTGAGGGCAAGCCGATGCGTGTAAATTCGGTGTCACGCGGATACGTAAAGCTCAATAGCTAGACGATGTGGTGGACAGGCAGCTTCGACATCTGCCATTCACCCGTCTTGGCGTCGTACTGAGATCCGGTGAAAACGTGCCAGTCGCTGTCGTCGAGCTTGGGATGGTCGGCACGATAGTAGTAACCCGGCCACCGCGTCTCCTTCCTGTAGAGCGTGTGCATGGTCACCGCCTCGGCCGTCAGCATCCTGTGATGGAGCTCCCATGCCCTCTGCAGTTGATGCAGGCCGTCGGCGCCGATGTGCTCGAAATCATCGGTGAGCATCTTGAGCAGCTCCAGCCCGCGGTTGAGCAACGGTTCGCTGGTGACATAGAACATGCTGTAGCCACCGACGTACTCGTCCATGATCTTTTCCAGCCGCTGCAGGCCTTGAAGAGGATTGATGTAACCCGGCGCCACGGTCCCGGCGACGATCTCGTTTCTGTCCACCCGGTAGTTTTCCAGCGGCTTGAACACCGTCTCTCGAAGAGCCCTGATGTGGTCGTCGTCCACAAGCGGCGTGTCCGATTTCATGTCCATCACATACCTGACCGCCGCCTTGCCGGCGAGCCGTCCCTCGGTGAAGGAGCCGGCTGAAAACTTGTGCGCGGAACCGCCGATGGTGTCGCCCGCGCCGAAGAGCCCCTGCACGGTCGTCATCCGGTTGTAGCCCCACTGGTAGTCCACCGGCGCGCAGTCCTCCGGCCCGCTGGCCCAGGCGCCGGAACACGTGGCGTGAGAACCCATCACGTACGGCTCGGCCGTGATCAACTCGGATGGCTTCTCTTTCGGATCGATGTTCTGCGCAGCCCAGACGACCGCCTGGCCGATCGTCATGTCCAGGAAATCCTCCCAGCCGAGTTCCTCCTTCTCCTTGGTATCGAGCACGTGCTGCGTGTGCATGTAGATCGGGCCCTTGC
>JACQGN010000052.1 GCA_016199545.1 Betaproteobacteria bacterium
CGATGAAGGGCGCCAGCTTCGAAGTCGCGGTCCTCTTCATCCCGCCCCTGATGGTCAAGGAAGCCGCCCTGGACGCGATCGAGGCCGGCGCCAGGGGCCTGGTCGTGTTGACCGAGCACATCCCGGTGCAGGACGTGATGTACTTCGTGGCCGCAGCGAATGAGCGCGGCGCGCGCATCCTCGGCCCCAACACCGCCGGCGCCGTCACGCCCGGCGAATGCTTCGCCGGCTTCATGCCCGCCTTCAATCCGCGCATCTTCCGCAAGGGCTCGATCGGCGTGATTTCCCGCAGCGGCAGCCTCGGCACGCTTTTTTGTCTCAACATCGTCCAGGCCGGCTACGGTGAATCCGCCTTCGTCGGTATCGGCGGTGACCCCGTCATCGGCACCACCACGCGCGAGGCGCTCGAGGCGCTCGACGCCTTTCCCGGCACGGACGCAATCGTGATGGTCGGGGAAATCGGCGGCTCAATGGAAGAGGAAGCCGCTGTCTACGCCAGCACCATCGCGAAACCCGTGGTCGCCTTCATCGCGGGCGGCGCCGCACCTGCGGGCAAAAAGATGGGGCACGCCGGCGCCATCGTCATGGGCGACAAGGGCACCTACCGCTCCAAGCGCTCGGCGCTCGAAGCCGCCGGGGTCACCGTGCTCGATACGCCTTCCGACGTCGGCGCGGCGTTGAAGGCCCGGCTCGGACGCTGATGTAGAATGAACTAACTTCGTGATGCGCGGTCACTATCCGGATTCCCGCAAGCCGACATGTCGAGACGCTCCAGAATTCCGCCGAGGTTGAACGCCATGCTGCTCGCTGCGGCACTGACGGTGGCCCAAGTCTGCACGGGTTTTGCCCCTGCCCTCGCGGACGCCAGGAATTTGCCCGGCGCGACCGCCACCGCGGGATGCTGTGACGGGACGCCGGTACGGGATTGCTCTACCGCGCAGGAATCGGCCGGAGCACTCGGTAACTGTGCACCTTACTGCCTGACAAGGCAGGACGCAGCAAAATCCGCCCCGGCATTGCCGGCACCGTCCGCCTTCACGCGTGCCAGCCCTTCCCTCAATGGAAGGGTGACGTTTCCTCCGCAATTGCCGCGACTGAGCGCGGCGGCACTTCCCGCGAACGGGGTCCCCCTTATCTATCTGTTTCAGCGGTTGCTGAATTAGCCCTCCGAGTTTCCCCGCGGGACCGATCGACGCGGCCCGCCGGCGGAAACGTTCGCCCCGGACACGCGCGCCCTGCCACGAATCGTGTGGCGCAGGGTGCCGCTCCCCAGGCAAAAAGATGATGCAGCGCGACGTGACGGCGCCAGCATCGTCCATCACGAAGGACTATAAGGCATGGGCAACTCAATCGGTTCTCTTTCGCATTCCGCGGCGAGAAGGCGTCTGCTCGTCGCAGCGGCCGCGGGCGGAGTCACCGTGCTCGCCGGCTGCGATGCGCCCGGCGATAACGCCAGGCGTTTCAACGCGACGGACATCACCGGGGTGCAATGGGGCCGCGGTTTCGATCTCACGGATCACACCGGCCACCGCCGTACTCTTGTCGATTTCAAGGGCAAGGCCGTCCTGCTTTTCTTCGGCTATACCAACTGCCCCGGTCCCTGCCCGACCGCGCTGGCGGAGATGGCGCAGGTCGTGAAGCAGGTCGGCGCCGGAATTTTCATTTTCGACAAACAAGGGCGAGCACGGCTCTTCGTCAGAGCCAGCGACAGGTCAGTCGACGCCATGATCCACGACGTGAAACTGTTGCTCAAACAATGAGGAAGGTTCATATGGACCACGTTTTTTCCCGCAATCTGCCGGCTTTGATCGGATTGGTGGCAGCGTTCGGCGTTTTCGGCTCACCGGTCGGCGCAGAGCCAATACTTCATCACGTGCATGGCCTGGCGTTCACGCCCGACGGAAAAACGCTGGCAATACCGGCACACACCGGCCTCGCGATCTATCGCGACGGCCGCTGGAGTCTCGCGCCGGGATCGGCCCATGACTTCATGGGCTTTTCCGTTGCAGCGGCCGCGATCTACACGAGCGGTCACCCGGCGCCGGGATCGCCGCTGCGAAATCCGTTCGGCCTCATGAAAAGCCCGGATGGCGGAAACACGTGGCACTCGCTCGGATTGAGTGGCGAGGCCGATTTCCATAACCTGGCTGTCGGTTATCGCACGAACGCAGTTTACGTCGTGAACGGAGAGCCCAACTCGCGGATGCCACGGCCCGGGATTTACTTCACGACCGACGATGGCAAGTCCTGGAAGCAGAGCGCGGCCGCCGGCGTCTCCTCTCAGGTGATCGGCATCGCCGCGCACCCAACCGAGCCGGGAACCCTCGCGCTCGGCACGCTGGGCGGACTGTTCCTGTCACGCGACTTCGGCGCGACATTCAGGCGCATCGGCATGCCATTGCGGGCGACTGCGGTCCTCTTCGACCTCGACGGCAAGCATCTGTATTTCGCGAGCGACGGTGGCGACGCGCTATTACGAATCTCGCTCGACGGCAGGCTCAACGCGTCGTCGCGGCTGCCGCAGATGGAAAAGGATTTCGTGCTCCATATCGCGCAAAACCCCACGAAACCCGGCGAGCTCGCGATCGCAACCCGGCGCAAGAACGTGTTTCTTTCGCCGGACGCGGGCAAGACCTGGAAGCAGATCGCCCGCGAAGGCAATGGCCTCTGAATCGAGCGGATGGACACGCAGCACGGACACGCGATGCGACCCGACGCCGGAATCGGCCTTGAAGCAGGCGCAGCTCCTGATCCGGGCGGACACGCGCTTTGGCACCAATCGCGCGCGGCGTGGCGCTTCGTGCTCACGCGGTTCGTGCCGTTGCTCACAGCGGCAAATCTGGTCTGGAAGATCTTTCAGCTGCCCTTTTACACGCTCTGGCAGGAGGGTACGCCGCGATCCCGGGTATTCGCGATCCTGCATTGCACGGCCGGCGACGTGATGATCGGCACGGCTGCGCTGCTCATTTCGGTCATGTTTTTCGGCAGACGCGGTTGGCCGCGATCCAGGCACGGACGCGTGGTTGGAACAGCAACACTCATCGGGGTGGGTTATGCCGTGCTCAGTGAGTGGGTCAACACTGAAGTGACCATGGGATGGGCGTACGCCGAATCCATGCTTCGCGTTCCGCCGCTCGGGACCGGCGTGACGCCGCTGCTCCAGTGGATCATCGTCCCACCGCTGGTCTACGCGCTCGCGCATGCACTCGGCCGCACGCGCAGAACTGGATCGAAAAGTTGAGCCCATGATCCCCGACATTCAAGTGCGGACCGGCGCGAGGCTCGCGAAGCACGTCATTCTGACGCTCCTCCCGCTGGTCCTCGGCGCAGCCGCCTTCGCAGCCGCCCGGGAACCCGAGCTACTCGAGCCGGAGCGCGCATTCCGCATCTCAACGTGGCCGCTCGATGAACGCAATGTCGAGGTGCGTTTCGAAATCGCGGATGGCTATTACATGTATCGCGACCGCTTCAGATTCGAGACCATGCGGGGCCGCGTGCTCGCCGATGTCGCGCTTCCAAGGGGAAAAGTGAAGGACGACCCGTTTTTCGGCAGGACCGAAATCTACCGTCGCGACGCGCGGATCCGGGTGCCGGTCACCGACGAGGACTGGGACCGCGGGACCGTGAAGCTCAAGGTGACCTCTCAGGGCTGTGCGGACATTGGAGTCTGCTACACGCCGCTGGAGCAGATCGTCGAATTTCGCATCACGGGCAATTTTGCGTCTGCTGTTCCCCGCCGCGCATCGCAGGCGCCCGCGCGGCTGGCTGGCGCGCAGCAGGTCACCTGGTCGGCGCTTGCGCAGCAGAGGCGGTCCCATGTTGAACCGTGGATTTTTCCGGCGTTGTTGTTGGCTTTCTTTCTAGCCGGGCTGGCAGCCAGCTTCGTTCGGTATTGCTCCGTGGCACGCTCCGGTCCGCGGCGACCAGTCGAGAATGATTTCTTACGCGTGGCGGTCCGCCTCCTGATTTACACGGTCTTAGGCGGGGCAGCCGGTATCGCGAGTAACGCGGTGTTCGAAAATTTCCCCGGTACGACGAGAGCGATTCTTGCGGTCGCTTTCGGCAGTCTCAGTATCGTCGCATTAACGATGCCCCGCGCCGCCGTTGCGGTAGCCACCGCCGGAGCACTACTGTTGGTCGCAAGGTCGGGAAATGCGCTCCTCGGGGCCGCCGGAATGGCGCTTTTGGCGCTCTCCCTTGGGTTTACGTCCCACCTTGCTCGATGGCAGGGCACGCCAGCCGCAGCGCGCCCGATGCAGTTAACGCTCGGTCTCACCGCGGCAGCTCTCGCAATATGGACGGCATCCCCACTCATCGCTGGGCCGGTGCACGGCTTTGCGTGGGGAAGGCTCCTGACAGGAGGTTGACCAGTGAGCCGATCAAGATGGCCGTGCCTCGCGGCCGCCACCGCACTCGCGCTGATGGCCGTGGAAGGTCAAGCCGACGAACGGGCGATACGCCAGGCGTTCAAGTCAAAACTCCCGAACACGCAACTGATCAGCGTGGAAAAGCTGCCCTACGCCGGCCTCTATGAAGTCACGGTACAGGGCGGCAAGGAGCACGCTGTGTTTTACACCGATGCCCTCGGCCGGATCATGCTGGTCGGCAACCTGATCGAGATGCATACCGACCGCAATCTGACCGAGGAGCGTTTGCGCAAGCTTTCGGCGACCGACTGGAACCGGTTGCCCTTCCATTGGGCTGTGACTACGCGGCGGGGTAACGGACGCCGTCAGATCGCGATTTTCTCGGACCCGAACTGCCCCTTCTGCGAGAAATTCGAGAAAGATCTGGCCGAGATCGACAACATCACGGTCCATATTTTCATGTGGCCGGTGATCAAGCCTGAATCGGTACGCCAGGCGAAATCCGTCTGGTGTTCGAAGGACCGCGCGAAAGCGTGGAACGATCTGATGCTCAAGCGTGTTGAGCCGATGGCGCCGGCCGACTGCGAGAATCCGATAGACGAGTTGGTCGCGCTCGGCAAACGGCTCGGCGCCACCTCCACGCCAACGTGGTTCCTGCCGAATGGCGAGAAATACCTGGGCGCCCAGCCGATGAGCGTGGTGGTGCCGTTGCTCGATGCAACGGCCCGACGCAAGTAGAGCTCGTCTCGATGAGCCGCAGATAAACGCCGATGAATTCTCCTGCTGATCAAGGCACTCTGGATGCCGCGCCGGATGCGGATAGAAGGAAACTGCTTACGGCGGCGACGGGGCTGGTCGGCGCGGCCGGTCTCGCCGCGGCATCCCTGCCGTTCGTCGCCTCGATGAGCCCCAGCGAACGCGCCCGGGCGGGTGGCGCGCCGGTCGACGTTGATTTCGCGCGGCTCGGTCCAGGCGAATCGCTCACGGGCGAGTGGCGGGGCAAACCCGTCTGGATCCTGCACCGGACGGGGACGATGCTCAGGGCCCTGGAGAGCCCGGCCCACCGCGCGAAGCTCGCCGATCCCGATTCGCGCGTAGCAAATCAACAACCGCCCTACGCTCGAAACGCGTTTCGCTCGCTCAAGCCGGAATACCTCGTTCTGGTGCCGGTTTGCACGCATCTCGGCTGCGTGCCCACCTTTCGACCCGAGAGCGCGCCACCGGACTTGGGTCCCGAGTGGCCAGGAGGATATTTTTGCCCGTGCCACGGGTCCAAGTTCGACTTGGCCGGAAGAGTCTATCGAAATGTGCCGGCGCCCACGAATCTCGTGATTCCGCCGCACAAGTACGTAACGGAAACTGGCGTACTGATTGGAGAGGACACACGGTGATAACGTCCGAAGAGAAATGCAGGAAAGCTGCGTCACGGCGTTTCTCGCGCAACGATGCAAAGCGCGCGAAAGTGTACACGGCTGCAGTCTCGCAGCGCGCCCTAATGCGCCTGGCGATGATCGGAATCGCCGCCGGAGTGGCTGCGGCGGCCATGCCCTCCAATGCGGCCGAAACCGCGGGTGACGCAAAACGCGGCGCCCGAGCCTTTCAGGCCTGCATCGCCTGCCATTCGCTGGAACCGGATCGTCACATGACCGGCCCCAGCCTCGCGCATCTGTTCGGCCGCAAGGCCGGCACGGCCAAGGGGTTTCTGCGCTACTCGGACCCCATGCTCAAATCAGACATCGTCTGGGACGGGCGCACGCTCGATCAATGGCTGGCGAGCCCCGCGCAAATGATCCCGGGCAACGACATGGCTTTTCCGGGCATTCCCGACCAGAGCGCGCGCCGCGAC
>JACQGN010000051.1 GCA_016199545.1 Betaproteobacteria bacterium
GTACCAGATCCTCGTGAGAGGCGCCGACAAGGGTGCCGAGGTCAACGTGCTGAACAGGAGCGGAGCGCGTGAGAACTCCCAGACCGCGGGCCGCATACTGACGTTGCTCTACGAGCAACTGAAGTGAACAGTGAACAGTGAACGGTGAACAGTGAACGGAAGCACGCATAATCCTCACTGTGCGCCACCACTGACTGTTCACCGTTTACCGTTTACCGTTCGCCCCCAATGATGCGCTTCGCGTCATTGGGCAGCGGCAGCCAGGGCAACGGTCTCGTCGTCGAAGCGGGCGCAACGCGCGTCCTGCTCGACTGCGGTTTTGGCCTGGGTGACGCGGTCTCCCGCCTGGGCCGTCGGGGCCTGGCCCCCGGCGATCTCGACGCGCTGATCGTGACCCACGAGCACGACGATCACCTGGGCGGCGTGGTACGCTTTGCCGCCAGGTATGAGCTTCCTGTCTTTCTCACCCACGGGACGTTTTCGGCTCTGGACGGGGCACGGGCGGCGCTGCAGGACGTGACGGTCATCGACAGCCACACCGTCGTGACGGTCGGAGACCTCGAAATCCATCCCTATCCCGTGCCGCACGATGCACGCGAACCCGCGCAGTTCGTGTTCGGGGACGGGGCCGTCAGATTGGGGGTGCTGACCGACGTGGGCGCGCCGACCCCCCATATCCAGGCCATGCTGTCCGGCGTCGATGCGCTGGTGCTCGAGTGCAATCATGATTCCGGCATGCTCGAGCGCGGGAGCTATCCGGTATGGCTCAAGCGCCGCATCGCCAGCCGGTTCGGCCATCTGGATAACTCCGCCGCGGCGAGCCTGCTTGCGGGACTGGACTGCAGTCGCCTGCAGCATGTGGTCGCCGCCCATCTCTCGCAGCAGAACAACACGCCCGAGCTTGCCCGCGCGGTGCTGGCGGGTGCTCTCAACTGCGCGCCGGACTGGATACGGATCGCAACTCAGGATGACGGCTTCGACTGGCTGGGGATTACGCCGCGCTGATTGACGGAGTTCCGGCCGCGGGAAACGATCCGTGAGCGAAAAAAAAGCCGGCCAAGGGGCCGGCTTTTTCATGCCGTGGGCGGGTTACTTCTTCATTTCGTCTTTCTTCATCTCGGGCGCCGGCGCGGGCGCCGGAGCTGGGGCGGCGCCAGGCGCGCTACCCGCGTCGGACTTGGGCGCGTCAGCCGGCGCTTTTGGTGCCTCAGGGGCCGGAGCCGGAGCGGGCGCCGGCGCGGGTGCCGGAGCAGGTTTCGTTTCAGGGGCCTTCTGGGGCGCCGGGGCCGGAGCGGGTTTTTCGCCGCAGGCGGCGAGGCCCAGCGTGAGAAGCGATGCGAGGAGGAGCGAGCGTTTCATATTATGTCCCTAATTAGAATGAGATGTACGGTTGAGCCAACGTGAAGTCCGCGTAAAGCGCGCGGAATCATAGCACTAACGTTTCAGCACAGCCATCGGTTTACTCCATATTTTGGACTTCCACAGCCGAATATACCAATGAATTATGCAGGGTTATGGGGGTTATTAAAGTCCGCTGACGGTGGACGACACGGCCGGCGCCGATGCTTCCCAGATTTCGCTAAAGCGATCGAGGAGCTGCTGGGCGCCGACGACTTCGTTCATGCCTTGGGCTGCCCGCAGGTGGTCATAATGGAAGCGATGCAGGTAATGGCTCGCGTCAAATATGACAAACGGGTCGTAGAGATGCTTGGCCGGCTGCTGCGTGATACGAATGCTCACCGCTTCGCTGAACTGCTCGAGCAGTTGCAGCATGCGTGGGTGGTGGCGGTCGAACCTGTCCACTTCGTGCAGGACTATGAACAGCCGGTTGAGCCGGTTCGAGAGCAGGAACTGCCGGAGCAAGTCATGGCGCTGCGCCGAGTTGTAGGCGTGGCTCAACGACCGGTCGAAAACCCGTATCCGGCTCTGCGTCTGCGGGATGATCTCGTCGATCAGACTCTCGTACTCGCGCATGCCCTCGAAGCGGCGGTACTGGGCATGCGGAAGGTTATGTGTCGGTTCCATGCTGCGATGTGCCGGGCCCTCGCCATCTGGCGTTCACTTGCGGCGAGGACCGTCGGGCTCCGTGATTTTGCCGGCTATCCTAATATAGCCCGCGCGATACCATCGGTAAAGCCAGCGCGCGGCTTCAGCGTCCAGGGCGGACGCGGGTTCGATCCGCCAGCGGTCGGCGAGCCGGCGCAGGATCGCCGCGGCAGCCGGCCCCGCGGTGCACGCGGAACCGTTCATAAAAAATTCCCGCCCACGGTAGAGCATCAGTGTCTTCAGGTCCAGTTCGACGCCGCGGGCCGCGACGCGGCGCGCAAACGTCCGGCCATCGAGGGCGCGCGCCGGGGGGGCGAAAAAGACATGCGGCTTGGGCTCGGTCAGATAGCAACCGAGAAATTGCCGAACGCTCCGCCCCGACCACGTGATGCGGTCCAGCGCGCGGCCCGACTTCAACAACCACTCGTCACTGATCCTGGCGGGGTGGGAGGTCGCCTTCAGTTGCGGATCGCGGTAGATGCCGTCGAGGGCGAGGTGGTCCGCCAGATACTCCAGGAAACGCTCACCCAGTTCCTGCGCGCCCGGCGCACGGAAGCCGATCGACGCAGTGAGACAATGATCGATCGCGATCCCGTCATGCGCGCAGCGTGGGGGGAGATACAGCATGTCGCCCGGATCGAGACACCATTCGCGCTCGGCGCGAAACCTGCTGAGCAGCTTGAGGGGCGCGTCCTTGACCAGCGTGAGATCGTCCTGAGTGCTCACGCGCCAGCGCCGCGTGCCACCGAGTTGCAGCAGAAATACGTCGTAGCTGTCGAAATGGGGGCCGATGCCGCCGCCGGGCGGGGCGTAGCTCACCATCACGTCGTCAAGCCGCGCGTACGGTATGAACGAGAAGTTGTGCAACAATTCTCGGGCTTGTGGCAGGACGTGGTTCACGCCCTGGACGAGGAGTGTCCAGTCGCGGTCGGGCAGCCGGGCCAGTTCCCGCTGCGTGAAAGGCCCGTTTGCGACCCGCCAGCGCCTGCGGAAGCGCGTGACGAGGCGGGACTCAACGTCGTCGCGGGCGGCGAGCCGGAACAGGTCCCCGCGCGTGACGAGACCCGCGGCGGCGGGCAACGCCTGGCGCGCCAGCAGAGGCCGCTTCTGCCAGTGACGTTGCAGAAAGGCACGCGGGGAGAGACCGGCGAGCAGCGTGCGTGACATGCGGCGCGATTATATCTTGCGCATTCTTTCGTGCTTTTGCGGGCGCTTGACCCGCGCGGCTATTGTTCACAAAATCATGCCGGCGACTGAAGTCTGTGACATACTGAACCGGGCTCATTTTTGTTACGCTGTGACCGGCAACACACTCTGGACCGTGGAACGCAACTTGCTGCAACCGGGACAACACGCGCCGCCATTTGACCTGCCCGACGCGGACATGAAGGTGGTGAGCCTCGGCCGCTTCCGAAATCACCGCAATGTCGTGCTGTACTTCTATCCGAAGGACGATACGCCGGGCTGCACCATGGAGGCCATCGATTTCAGCGATCTCGAGGACGAATTCGCGAGTCTGAAGACGGTCGTGGTCGGGGTGAGCATGGACGACTGCCTGAGCCACGGCGCGTTTCGGGACAAGCACGGCATCTGCGTGCTGTTGCTCGCGGACGCCGACGGCGATGTCTCGCGGCGGTATGGCGTGCTGCAGGAGAAGGAAGTCGACGGCCGGCGCCGCACGGGCATCGTGCGTTCGACGTTCGTCATCGATCGCAAGGGCGTTCTCAAGCACGCGCTCTATGGCGTAAATCCGCGCGGTCACGCGGTTGAAGTGCTGGATCTGGTGCGGGGGATCGGCAGTTGCAAATAGAGAAGAACCGGGTGGTGGCGCTGGATTACGAACTGTTCGACGCGGACGGCCCGTTGATCGAGAAGACGGAAGCGCCGATCGAATACCTGCACGGGGGCTATCACGGTATCTTCCCGCTGGTCGAAAAGGCGCTCGACGGCAAGCGCGCCGGCGACCGCTGCCGCGTGCGGCTCAATCCCGAGGATGCGTTCGGCGAGTACGATGCGGAGCTCGTCCAGGTCGAGCCGCGCGACAAGTTTCCGGACAATCTGGCGGTCGGCATGCAGTTCGAGGGCCAGGCGCAGGGCAGGCACGACGCGCTGGTCTACACCGTGACCGACATCGCCGCCGACAAGGTGGTCGTGGACGCGAATCATCCGCTCGCGGGCCGCACGCTCGATTTCTCGTGTGCGGTCGCGGCGGTGCGGGCGGCGAGCGCGGAAGAGATGAGCCATGGCCACGTGCACGGCCCGGCTGGCCATCATCACTGAGATACGGCGTGACTGGTACTGCGTGACTGGTACGGCGTGACTGGTACTGCGTGACTGATAAATCGGGTTGTCGCCGGCACGCCTCACCGGTCACGGTTCACCGGTCACGAATCACCAGTCACGCTTCATCACGTCACGCACTTCGAGCTTCAGTTTCCCGGCTCGGCGCTGAATCTCACGCGCTCGCCGTCTTCCGTGACGCTCACCCGCACCCAACGGACGTTGGGGCTGCCGTAGACTTCGATGCGGGTGAAGTTGGGAACGCGCCGCCGTGTTTCGGGGTCGACAAGCGGCCGATCGACGCGATAGCGGTGGGTGTCGCCGTGTATCAGCACCACTTCGCCGGGAAATTCCCGGGTTTCCGCGAGCAGCGTCTCCAGCAGCGGCGCGAAACCGTGCCGGCGCGGTCCGGCCGCCGCCCAGGGATTCGCCTGCATCATGATCACGACGCCGCCGAATTTCTTTGCGCGCGCGAGGCGGAACGCTTCCCGCAGCCAGCTGCGCGCGGCGGCATCGCGCGCGCGGAACTCGGCGCGATCGCGGGAGAAGTTGTTGTCGCCGCCGGGCACGTTGAGCGTGACGAACAGCACCTGCCGGTGCGCCCACCGTGCGTGCTCCGGATAGGGTTGGGGCGAGGCGCCCTGAGTCTGCCGCGCGAGTTCGATTGAGCGCTGGCCCAGGCTGCGCGGCTGCGCGAAAAACAGTTCGCGCAACCTGACCAGGCGCTCGGCCGGCTGGTAGCCGCCCGCTGAACCGCGCCAGCAGTCGGTCCAGTCGTTGTCGCCCGGCACGAAGACAAATGGATGGCGCGAATACTCGAACCATTCCAGCCGTTGGCGGAAGAGTTCATCGCTGCACTCGCTTTGCCCGCTCTTGAAGTCGCCGATATGGACCACGAAGGCGAGGTTCGCGCGGTTGAGTTCGGCGAGCATGCCGATGAAGCGCGCCTCCTCGTCTGCGTTGTAGGGTGTGTCCCCGAGCGCGGCAAAAGCAAAAACCGGTTCGGATCGCGGCGGCGTTGCGCCGCGCTCGGCCGCGGCGCAGCCGAGCACGAGGCAGCACCCGAGCGCTGCCGCCACGCGCGCGAACGCGATCATCGGTGCTCGAGCTGCTGGCGCAGGCGGTAGAGAAGCTCCAGCGCCTGTTTCGGTGACAATGCGTCGGGATCGGATTCCCGCAGCAATTCGAGCGCCGGGTGCTCCGGGGCGACAGCGGTCGCCGGCGCGGCAGCCGTCGCGAAGAGATCGCCCTGCGCGCCGGCGTCAACGGCCTGCTGTTCGAGCTGCGCGAGGCGTTTGCGCGCCGCCCGTATCACCTGCGGCGGCACGCCGGCGAGTTGCGCCACCTGCAGCCCATAGCTCTGGTTCGCCGGGCCTTCCTCGACGCTGTGCAGGAAAACGATGTGATCCTTGTGCTCGACCGCGTCGAGGTGAATGTTGGCGACCTCGTGAAACTCCTCGGCGAGCCGGGTCAGCTCGAAGTAGTGCGTGGCGAACAGCGTGAGGCTCGCGTTTTTCTCCGCGAGGTGCCGCGCAATCGCCCACGCCAGCGCAAGACCGTCGTAGGTCGAAGTGCCGCGACCGATTTCGTCCATCAGCACCAGGCTCTGCGCGCCGGCGTGATGCAGGATGTACGCCGCTTCGGTCATCTCCACCATGAAGGTCGAGCGCCCGCCCGCGAGATCGTCGGCCGCCCCAATGCGCGTGAAGATCTGGTCGAGCGGCCCGATTCGCGCCCTGCGCGCCGGCACGAAGGAGCCGCAACAGGCAAGCAGCGCGATCAGCGCCGCCTGGCGCATGTAGGTCGACTTGCCGCCCATGTTGGGGCCGGTCACGAGCAACATCCGCCGTCCCGCATTGAGCCGCGTATCGTTGGGAATGAACTTGTCGACTTCGCCTTCCACCACCGGATGGCGGCCGCCGTCGATGTCGAGCAACGGCTCGTCCGCAAGCTCGGGGCACACCCAGTCGAGCGCCACGGCGCGCTCGGCGAGGGCGGCGAGCATGTCGAGTTCCGCGAGCGCCGCCGCTGCGCGCTGCAAGGGTGGAATGTGCGGTTCGAGCGCACCCAGCACCTCGTCGTAGAGCAACTTCTCGCGCGCGAGCGCCCGCTCCTGCGCCGAGAGCGCCTTTTCCTCGAAGCTCTTCAGTTCGGGCGTGATGTAGCGCTCGGCGTTCTTCAGCGTCTGCCGGCGCCGGTAGTCGCCGGGCACCTTGTCGGCCTGCGCGCGCGTCACTTCGACGTAGAAGCCGTGCACGCGGTTGTACTCCACCTTGAGGTTGGGAATTCCCGTGCGGGCGCGCTCGCGCGCTTCCAGCGCCATCAGGAAATCACCGCAATGACTTTGAATTGCGCGCAGCTCGTCGAGTTCGGCGTCGTAGCCGTCGGCGATGACCCCACCCTCGCGCAGCACCGCAGCCGGTTCTGCTCTGATCGCGGCATCGAGCAGCGCGACGAGTTCCTGCTGAGGGTCGAGCGCATCGCGCACTTCGACGAGCCGCCCGGCGTTCACGTCAACGAGCGCTGCGTTCAATTCCGGCAGGCGTTTCAGCGTTTCCCGCAGGCCCGACAGATCGCGCGGGCGCGCCGAGCGCAATGCGATCCTCGCGGTGATGCGTTCGATGTCGGCGCAGGCCTTGAGCACCCTGCGCGCAGCGGTGCCGGCGCGTGCGCCGGCTTCGTCGGTGAACGCGCCCACTGCATCGAGCCGCGCCCGCACCGCGCCACGGTCGGTGCGCGGATGATGAAGCGTGTGGCGGAGCAGCCGGCTCCCCATCCCGGTGGCGCAGGCATCGAGCACTGAGAGCAGCGTCGGCGCCTCGTCTCCGCGCAGGGTCTCAGTGAGTTCGAGATTGCGGCGCGTCGCCGGGTCCATGCGCACATAAGCGCTTTCCTGTTCGACGAGGAGCGATTTCACATGCGCGATGGCCGTGCCCTGGGTGGCGGACGCGTATTCGAGGAGCGCGCCAGCGGCGGCGACGGCAAGCGCCAGCTCCTCAGCGCCGAATCCGGTGAGATCCACTGTCCCGAACTGGCGACACAGCTTGCGGCGCGCCGCATCGAGATCGAAATTCCACGGCGGAACGCGCCGCACCGCCGCGTCGCCGTTGATCGATGGCGGCACTGCGCTCCCATCCGCGAGCAGTATCTCGGACGGGCGCAGCCGCTCGATCTCGTGGCCAAGATTCGCGAGCCCGGTCTCGGTTACGACGAAGCGCCCAGATGCAAGCGAGAGCCACGCGAGCCCGGCCATGGTGCCAGCAACCTGCACCGCAAGGAGCACGTTGTCGCGCTTTTCCTCGAGCAGCGCCGAGTCCGTGAGCGTGCCCGGCGTCACCACGCGAATGACTTTGCGCTCGACCGGGCCTTTCGACGTTGCCGGATCGCCGATCTGCTCGCAGATCGCGACCGATTCACCGACCTTGATCAACCGCGCGAGGTACTGATCCACCGCGTGATAGGGCACGCCGGCCATCTTGATCGGCTCGCCGGCCGATGCGCCGCGCGTGGTGAGCGTGATGTCGAGAAGGCGCGCCGCGCGCTCCGCATCCTCGTAGAACAGCTCGTAGAAATCCCCCATCCGGTAGAACACGAGCTTGTCTGGATGCTCCGCCTTGATGCGCAGATACTGCTGCATCATCGGGGTGTGTCGGGAAATTTCGGGCGCGCCGATTCCCTTGTCCGGCTTCTCGTTTTGCGGTATAAATCCTTGTCGTTCCAAGAGAAATAAGCCTTTGACCACGATCTTTCTGTTCAAGAATGGGCAAGTCTTTGCAAGTTCTTGCCCGGCTTTTTAGTGTAGGTCCTGGTATAGGTTTTGGTGTAGGTCGATCCTTTGGGAGGCTGGATGCCGAAAAAATCTCGATCAAAAAAACCGCAGCCCCTGACCGCTACGATTATCGCGTACATGAAACCAGGGGAGGAGCGCGCCGACGTACAGTGTGCCGGTTTGCGCGTGCGCTGTCTGGGTTCGGGAGGAAAGGTCTTCTTCTACCGGTATCGGGGTCGCGATGGGGCGCTACGGCAGATCCGATTGGGTGATTTCGGACCGCTGACGCTGGCGAAAGCGCGTGACGCTGCGCTGAGGAAGCGGCTGGAACGGGATCAGGGGAAAGACCCCCAGCTCGAAAAGCGACAGCAGAAAGCAGAGGCGGCACGCGAGCGCATGGCACAGCGCCAGGCGGCCTACACGATCGAGGATCTGGTCAACGAGTACATCGAGGAAGTGCTCAACAACCAGAAGCGCGGCGCCGAGAGCGCGCGGATATTGCGCCAGGACCTCCTGCCGGTGCTCGGCCATCGGCCAGCGTTGCAGATCACGCGGCGCGAACTGCAAGACGAAGTGATCCGCCCGAAGATGGCGAAGGCGCCGCGGGTGGCGACGCAACTGCTCTCACGGGTCCGGTGCGCCTACGCCCACGCGATCGAGCAAGGGCGCCTGCCCGACGAGTTCACGTCACCGACGCTCGGCATCAAAGGGGCGCCGCAGGTGCGCAGGAGACGCGCTCTGACCGACCTCGAGCTCGCGACGTTCATGAAGTGGCTGCCCAACAGCCCCTACAGCCGCACCGTCCGCGAGGCGCTGTCGCTGGTGCTGCTGACCGGCTGCCGTTCGGGCGAAGTGGTCGCCGCGCTCTGGCGCGACATAGACCTCGACCGGGGCGTGTGGACGATCCGCGAGACGAAGAACGGCGAGCCGCACGACGTGATGCTGCCGCGGCAGGCGATTGAACTGCTGAAATCCCGTCACGGAATGGACAAGGTACATGTGTTCCCGTCTCCGCGGGCCGGCCGGCACGTGGCGCAGAAAGTGCTGGGCTTCGCGCAGTACTACGCGCGGCAGAGCGATGGCGACAAGCCGGCGCAGGATCCGATAGAAGTGCCGTGGACCGTCCACGATTTACGCCGCACGGTCGCGACCGGGCTGGCGAAACTCGGCTGCTCGCGTGTTGTGCAAGACCGCATCCTCAATCATGTGGACAGTTCAGTGAGCGCCATCTACGATCAGCACCGGTACGATACCGAGGCACGTGTGTGGTTACAGAAGTGGGCGGACCACCTTCAAGCGCTGACCGCAAGCAATGTCGTACCACTACCCGCCACCAGAGCCGCATAGCCGAATACGAGATACCTACGCGATATTTCACCTACGGCTTTCCATTGTCGTGAAGGTTCTCATCGATTACGAGGGCAGGGCGGACGGGAGGAACGCAGATATGGCCGAAAAGCATGTAAAGATCTGGTACGACAAGGAAGGCGACTACCTCGAAGTCATGTTCGAGCGGCGCGCCGGTTACTTTCGCGAGACCGCCAACCCCCACGTCATAGGAAAAGTGGACGAGCAGGGCAACGTGCTCGGCTTCTCGATCATGAAGGTCAGCGCGCTCCGCGACGAACTGCTCGAAGTGGCTCTTTAGGGGCTGTCGCGTCACTCATCAGCAACTAAAGCGGCATTATCGGCCCATGGGAGGGAAGATGAGCTGGTCCAAAATAGGCCTATTGTCGATCATTGCGATCGTCAGCGTTCCTGGCGATACCAGCGCAGAACCTATCTCCCTGCCTGTTTTTACTGGCGGCACGATTACTGAAGCAGCAGAAAAGGCAATCGCTTTTATCAGTGATCAGAGCAAGAGGGCGGAAGGTACGTCTCTTCGCTTGACGAAAAGTAGAGTATCTACTCCCGACTTTTGCAGGAATCTTCGGGAAGAGGTCAATGGTCTATACATCTCATCGCTTTCAGGCTATCGACAATGCTACAAAGAGCAACAAGAGCTTGGAGCATTGGATTTCCCATTCCTTGCGAACGACTGGGGACGGGCACGGCAGCTGCTCAATGGGCCCATGGGTCTCGCCGTCGCGGAAAGCTTTTCGAAACGGGGCGTTCACGTCTTGAATTTCTGGGATGGAGATATCCGAGTCTTTAGCTCGAAGACCCGTATTGCATCCGCGAAGGATTTCAAAGGCAAGAAGGTAGTCGCTCCTCCTACTTTCGCGAGTTCTACTGCGATTGCCCAAAGCGGTGGGACGCGCGTGCCACTTCCCTTCGCAGAAATTGTTCCTGCACTTGACCGTGGTCTCGCAGATGCAGCGGACGTTCCGCTCACTTTTTTCAGCCGGGAGCTGACGGATGTTCATAAGTCAGTATTATTGAGCAATCACTCCCTTGACCCATTTGTCATCGCTGCCCCGATCAAAACGATCGAATCGCTTCTTCCATGGCAGCGCGGTTTTCTCGAAAGCATCGTGCGCCAGTCTACGGCGTATCAAATCCGCGAGGCGCAAGCGTCGCTCACGAAGAGTCTTTCGTATCTGAAGGACCGTGGCGTCACGGTCGCGCCTCTTACTGGTGATGCTGCCGTCTCGTTCAGAACCGTACGATTGGCCGAGGTATCATCGCAGAACGCACAAGTTGTATTTGCCAGAGCGGCCCCGTCCATTCGCGCCGCTGCCGTGTTACAGGCGCAAGGGGAAACCCTGGTGCCCTATTGGAAGGTTTTCTTCGTCACCAACCGAACTGTGGTGAAGAAGACATTCAGCACGGGCTATAGCACTAATCTCTCATACGGGCAGGCGGACATCGAGTTTGACTTTGATGGACCTCTCAATATGCCTGCCGAGTTACAGCAAGGCGTGCTCCAGGGTCTCGTAAGGTTTGGAAAAAAGGGGAGCGGCATAAGCGTGGACTGGGCAAGAACTTCTCCCACGCCGTTTCCTGATGGTTTCGCGCGGGTCCCGCCAGCTATGCCGGCCAAAGCACCGTTACTGTATGTGCACGGCTTTGCAAACACGTTTGACGACGCTTTACGGCGAGCGGCTTGGACCGGTTGGAACGCTAAGCGTCCCGTGGTGGCTTTTGCATGGGCCTCTCAAGGCAAAGGGACCCCCGGGGATTACCGCATCGATCAGGAGACGGCCGATAAGAGCCGGGAGATGCTTGCGCTTCTGCTCGATAGGCTCGGGCACGAATACGATACCCGAACCGATGTCGACATAGTCGTGCATAGCATGGGAGCTCGTCTTACGCTGGGGGCTCTTGAAGCGCTGGACAACAAGAATGTGCCGGGCAAGGCGCTGAAATTCCGCCAGTTGGTACTTGTAGCGCCTGACGTAGCTTCCGAGAGTTTGAAGAAAAGTTGGAAGTCGTTGATCAAGTACTTCGAGAACAAGGCCACGCTCTACATTTCCGATCATGACTTGGCGCTCGGAATTTCACGCGAGTTCATGAATCCAGACGAAGGTCCGCGTGCCGGTCTTGCGCCACCGGTGCTCATCGCTGACAACATCGAGTCGATTTTCATCGGCCCCAATGATTTTTCGTTTACTGGCCATTCCTATCATGTGGCGAATGGCGTGATAGCTGATGACATTTTTGAAGTGCTGCGCTATGGCACGAGAGCACAAGAGCGCAGGGGCAGCGGCTTATCCCCGAGTGGTCAGGGTTATTACGAACTGCGTCGGCTGGAGAACCCGTAAATTCGGATTTCTTCCTGCAGGGACCCTGGCCCAGGAGCCAGCGGCGGCAGCGGAACCGCAAGTTGCTTACAAATCGCATTTGGTGCCTATTATTTTAGGCGTTAACATATATATAGCCCATTTCTCTAGGCAAATTTTCTTGACGATCGCGAGCTATGAGCCTAGTATATTAGGCACTATCTTAACTTAGCGCCTAAAATTATGGTCACCAAGAGAATTCTACCTATGGATGCTGCCGAGCGCATCAAGGAGCTTGGGTACCGCGTGCGGCTGGCCAGAACCCGGCGCGGCATGTCGATCGCCGAGCTTGCGGCCAAGGCCGGCATCAATCGCAACACGCTCAATGCGCTCGAACTCGGGAAGCACGGGGTTGCTATCGGGGCCTACGTCACCGTGCTGTGGGCGCTCGGTCTCGACAAAACGCTTGATGGCGTCGCTCACCCCGACGCGGATACCCACGGCAAGACGCTGGAGGCGTCGCGCCGGCCCACGCGCGTTCGCAAGTCACAGAAGCCGAAGAACGAATATGCCTTCTGAGCGCCAGGCTTACGTCTACGTTCAATTGCCCGGTACGCTCAACACCGTTCCGGCAGCGCTTCTGAAGGTCGAAAAGCTGCGCGACGGAACATTCGTCGGCCGCTTCCGATACGGCGACCGTTATCTGGAGCGCAAGGATGCGGTCGAGTTCGATCCTTTTCAGCTCCCGCTGGGCAGCGCCGTCTACGAATTCACCAAGCTCAAGGGAATTCCCGGCGCGGTGCGCGATGCCGGCCCCGATGCGTGGGGACGGCGCGTGATTGAACATAAACTGCAACGCAGTCCCGGCGACCTGGGGGAAATCGATTACCTGGTGAACGGACCGCAGGATGGCGCCGGATATCTGAGCTTCGGCCTCAAGCTGGAACCCCCCGCACCGAAACGGCGCTACAACCGCACACATCAACTTGCGGAACTGGTCGCGGCTGCAGAAGCGATCGAAGAAGGAAAACGCGTCCCCGAGCACATCCTGGAGCAGCTTGAACCTGGCACGTCGATGGGCGGCGCGAGGCCCAAGGCCACTATCGAAGACGACGACCGCCTGTGGGTCGGCAAGTTTCCGGAAAAAGCGGACCGCTGCAACCTTCAGCGAGTAGAGTACGCGACGCTTGAACTGGCGCGTCGGTGCGGCATCGCAGTGTGCAATTCACGTCTGGAGTCCGTCGGGGGCCACGATGTGCTCATGGTGGAGCGCTTCGATCGCGAACATACGGAAGGCGGCTATCTCCGCTTCGGGCTGGTGAGCGCGCTCACCATGCTCGACTGCGAGGAGAGTTATCTTGACCGGGAACGTTGGTCTTATCCACTGCTCGCCGATCAGCTCCGCCGCTGGTCGGACAAGCCCGACGCAGATCGCATCGAACTATTCCGGCGCATGGTCTTCAACGCCGCGGTCACGAACAACGACGATCATCCCCGCAACCATGCCCTGCGTCGTACCGCGCGCGGCTGGCGTCTGACGCCTGCGTACGACCTGGTGCCCGCGCCGCTGGTCAGCCTCGAACGCCGGGATCTTGCGATGACGATCGGAAAATACGGCCGCACGGCCAGCATCTACAACCTGCTTTCCCAATGCGAGCGCTTCGGGCTGACAGTTGAGACCGCGAGGACGGAAATCGAGAGCATTGTGGCAATCGTCCAAACCTGGCGGGAACATTTCCGCGCGTGCGGCGTATCCGCGAAGGATGTCGAGTATATGGCTCCGGCATTTCTGCCCGAGTGTTTTTTCTTCGAAAAGTCGGTGGAAAGTTAGATAGCTCGCGGATTCCTACGACGCTGCGACGGATAGACCACCTATGGACGAACTTCACCAACTTTTTCTCCAGGCGATACAAAGGGAATTGGTGCCGGGGCGGGTGTTGGCAGTCATTGTCGCAAAGAAGCTCAAAGCCCAACGCATCAAGTGTTCTAAGAAGCGTAGCAGGATGATACGGGAGCAGCTTGCCGAGCAGCTCCGTGCCGGAACTTCCACTAATCGGGTCTCGAATATTGTGATTTCAGACGGCACGCGCTCTCGAAAGACCGTCAAGCTGGCGCTGTCGGGCGAAGATATAGAAGCGTATGCCAAGGATCTCGGTGATGAGTTTGGCAAGCAGATGCTTGCCATGGCCACGAAAATTGCCAAGCTCTATCTGCCTAGGGTGCGGCGCCGCGATTACGAGGGGATGCGTCTCCGGCGCGCCGACCTTGCGCGGTTCAGGAAGAATCTGCAGGCGAGATGGGGCAAGGCGTTCGACAGCTACGAGAGATTTCTGGCTGTTGCCGTCGACGCCGGGAGCGCGGCGAACAGCTACCGGCGCTCGGAAAAACGTGGCAAGCCCGGCGCCCTCGTAGAAGCGATCGCGCGGGTTCACGCACGCGCGGTGCTGACGCTTCTGGCGTCGGGGTATGCAGACGGGGCGCACGCGCGCTGGAGAACTCTCCACGAACTCGCGGTCGTGGCCGCGTTGTTGTCGGGGCACAATGATGATCTCGCGGAGCGATACCTGCGGCACGGGCACGAGGTGGTCGAGTCCTTGCGGGCAGCCAGACAACTCAACGACTACGCAGCTCGGATCGGTGAGAAGCCGCTGTCCAAGAACGAGTTTCAAAGGCTCATTCGGACTTTCTCAACAGTGTTAACCGGCACCGAACGGATGGGGCAGGTGTGGCCTATAACTTTGAATGGCGACGAGCTATTATGTGTAGACGATGGGAGGAGGCATTGAGATGGCTGTCACCTACAATGACGTTGAGAATTACCTTAAGGATGTCGAGCCCCGAATAAAAGCTGACTTACAAACGCTCGCGGACCAGCTACGGGCAGCACGCGATACGGAGGACGTCCCTATCCATCTCATGACATGGCGAGTGAAGAGTATCGACAGTACTTATTTGAAGATGAAGCGAAAACGTTACGAATCGCTCGATAAAGTGACTGACCATGGAGGGTTCAGGATTCTTTGCCTGTTTGAACAGGACATATTTCCCGTTCATGCATATTTGCTGGAGCTCCTCAAAGCCAGTGGTTACTCGGTAGAGGAATTCAAAATATTTAACTGGCAAAACGAACGCGATATTGATCAGCTAAAGAACGAGGTCGAGAAGCACTTTCGGGACAAGTATAAGTTTGAGCTTGATAACAAGGAATCCGGGTACAAGTCCCTCCATTACCTTGCGTGCGGAAAGGTCGATGGCCAGCGCTACATCGAGATTCAACTACGAACGGTGCTTCAGGATGTGTGGGGTGAGCTTGAACACGCGGTTGCATACAAGCACGGCGGCGTCCACCCGCACATAAGAAAAAGCTTCTCTCTGTTAGCGCGTGATATAGAAACCAGCGACATGCTGGTAAAGCATCTCCGAGATTTCAGCGACAGAGAGCAGCATGTTGAATCGTTCGTGCTGGAACACGGTGGACCGCACGGAGTGTTTTGGTACGAAGAGAATTTGATACCAGATATATTCAAAGGCGACGACGACCGTAGCAAAGCATACAGACATTACAAGGACTTCATTTGTCGGGAATGCGGAGAAGACGTCGACCTAAGAAAATGGGCGGAGGAAGGCAAAACGCTCCACGAAGCAGTGACTGACAGGATTACGGTAAGCGACCTTAAAGATACGAAGGTAAAGTGCTGGATCGCCATCGAGGAGGCATTTTTGCTTTTTTGCCAAGGGCAACACGATGCCGCATTAGAGATCTACAACGATGTAACCAGTAAAAGTCCTGAATACTATGTTGCCCATTTTCGGAAGGGAGAGATCTTATTCCTAAAGGGCCAGATTAAGGATTCTCTCGTCGCGTTCGATAGGAGCGAGGAGTTCTTGGAAAAGCATGCGGCTCATGAACACCAAAATGCGTATCGGATCAAAGTGAAACTAGCGAACATCTATTGGCTAATGGGGAGCGAGTACTATGAGATTGCATTGGATAAGATTCTCGAGGCCGAAACCATCTGGAAGAACCACAGCGGGCTGCTTACCGATAAAGATCAAAGAAAGTTGATAAACAACTTGTGCTGGTACCAGTTGGAGAAGTACATCCTATGTTGGGACAAATATCAGCGAGCGAAGAGCCGAGCTCAAGATGAAAACGACCCTGAGGTGGTTAATGCGTTTAGAAAAGCTGATGAAGAATTCAAGAGTGCATTGAAGAGATACGAGACTCTGAAACCGCTCTTAGATGAGCAGGCGAGCGCTAATATGTTCGATACTGCGGCTTGGTTTTGCTTCAATACCTACCGCAAAACGAATGAGGTTACTTTTCTGGAACGAGCCAAGGAGTATTGTAGGGAAGGTTGGGGTCGGAAAAACTACGCGGTACGGACAATCACGAGTGCCAATCTTTACCGGAGCCATACTCAAGAAGTAATGAGCACCAATCCATAAGAAAGGGGCCTTCCGGCCCCTGTCTCAGACGTCCGCGCTATTTACGTGTCAGTGGGATCCATTCTCATCGAAAATCCTTTCAATTTAGCAGGTTAGGCAACACTCATTATCTATGTTTCTCCATGATATGGCCAGCCACAGCAACTTGTCAAACGTAAAGCGTGCGGTCACGGCCCGCTTGCGTTCAGGGACTGGGCACTGTCCCGCCGTTAGTTGAAACTGGGATGGCGGCGTAAGTCACGATTCTATTCGACTTTGCTGATGAGTTCCGTGTTTTGCATATCGCCTCCGATTTGCGCGAAACCGAGTAAATGTTTTTCCGTGGTACTTCTTGGCCAAATTTTCTTCGCCAGGATGCGCCAGGATCGACGCCAACGCGTCGGTCCATATCTGACCCTTGACCGTTTTGCCTTGGAATCGCGCCAATCCCCGGTGGCCACCTCAAACTCCCCCCCCTGTGGCCACCCCAAATTCCCCCCCCCTGAGCGATTCGAACCGCGCCTGATTGCGGGCGCCCGGCGGCGGGACGTTACGCTGCTCCCTCACCATCATGAGGGAGGAAGGAGTGAACGTCTTGAAGTCGAACTTACGCATCAGCATCGACACGCTGCTCCGGGGCGGAGCCAGCCAACGCCAGATCGAGCGCTTTACCGGGGTGGATCGCAAGACCATCCGGCGCTACGCGCGCCTGGCAAATTCCCCCGGGGTGGCCACCGGCTCGCAAGGCGTTCTCGGTCAAATTCCCCCACCCCGGCCACCGGCTCCGGGGAAGGCCCCCGCGTCATTCACCGCCTCGGCGTGCGAGCCGCACCGGGCGTGGATCGAGGCGCAGGTCGATCTCGGGCGCAACGCCGTTGCCCTCTACCAGGACCTGGTCGAGGCCCACGGATTTGCCCACCACTACAACTCGGTCAAGCGCTTCGTGGCGAAGCTTAAGGCGCGCGCGCCCGAGCGCTTCGATGTGCTGGAATTCCTGCCCGGCGAAGAAGCCCAGGTCGACTACGGGCAAGGCGCCCCGACACTCTGCCGGCCGGGCCAGTATAAGCGCCCGTATCTGTTCGTGATGACGCTGAAGTACTCGGGCAAGAGCTTCAGGAAGGTCGTGTGGAAGACCGACCAGGAGACTTGGGCGCGGTTGCACGAGGAAGCCTTCCGCGCCTTCGGGGGCGCTCCGCAATACGTTGTGCTCGATAACCTCAAGGAAGGGGTGATCCGGCCCGACCTCTACGCCCCGGAGTTAAACCCGGTGTATGCGGCGATGCTCGCCCATTACGGCGTGGTGGCCGATGCGTGCCGGGTGGGAGACCCCAATCGCAAGGGCACAGTGGAAAATGCGATCCAGCATACCCAGGCGACCGCGTTGAAGGGCCGCAAGTTCGACTCGATCGATGAGCAGAACGCGTGGCTTGCGCACTGGGAGGCGCGCTGGGCGGCGCCACGCATCCACGGGCGCAAGAAGCGCCAGGTGCTGGAGATGTATCGGGAAGAGCAGCCGCATCTGCGGCCCCTGCCGGTAGAAGGCTTTCGCTTCTTCAAGCAGGCGGTGCGCACGGTGGATGACGCCGGGCTCATTCAGGTCGAGGGCTCCTACTATGCGGCGCTGCCGGCAGCGCTGCACAGCGAAGTCAGCGTGCGCCTGTTCGATCGCGAGATCGAGATCCTCGATGCCGAAGGCGGCGTGCTGCGCCGGCATGCGAAGTCCGCTCGCAAGGGCGCCTTCGTGATCGCGGGCGCGGATCGGATCTTCAACCCCTCGCGCGAAACCATGCGCTTGCTCGCGAAGGTCGAGAAGATCGGGCCGCGCACGGGGGCGCTCGCTCGCGAGATCTTCGCGCGCCTGGGCCGTCCCGGTCAGCGCGCGATCTATGGCCTGGCGAACCTCACCCGCACCTATGCGCGCGCGGACATCGAGGCGGTGTGCGCCCGGCTCCTCGAAGCGCGAGTCGTCTCCTACGCCGCCGTGCGGCGCGCATTGGAGCGCCATGCCGCAACCGCCCCCGCCACCGCACCCGCGCTCACGCAATCGAGCCCGGGCATCCGCTCGCTCACCGAGTATCAATCGTTCTGGGAGACCCACGCCCAGACTCACCCCCAGGAGGACTCCGATGGCAATGTCGATCACTGAACTTGAACGCTCGCTCACCGCCCTGCGGCTCTCGGGCATGAGCGCAACGCTACAGGCGCGCGCACTGCAGGTATCCAGTCACGAGATGGATTTCATCGAGGCCTTCTCGTGGCTGGTGCAGGACGAGCTCGACCGGCGCCGCTCGCGGCTGCTCGATCGCCGCTACGCGCTCTCAGGCCTGCCCGAGCGCAAGGACCTCAAGGCCTTCGACTGGGGCTACAACCCGCGACTGCCCAAGCGCGAAGTGCTCGAAC
This sequence comes from Betaproteobacteria bacterium, assembly GCA_016199545.1. GTDB lineage: Bacteria > Pseudomonadota > Gammaproteobacteria > Burkholderiales > SG8-41 > DSOT01. The sequence goes on from JACQGN010000051.1 coordinate 18,586, forward strand.
TCGCCACCCTCAAGTTCATCGATGCCCGCGAGGACGCCTTACTCATCGGCCCGCCCGGCACCGGCAAGAGCCATGCCGCCAAAGCGCTGGCAGCGCTTGCCATCAACCGCGGCTACAAGGTGCTCTACCGCGAGACGCATCAGCTGATCGAGGACATCAACGAAGCACGCGAGCTCGGCTCAATCCGCAAATACCGCACCCAGCTCAAGGCCGCGGAACTGCTGTTGATCGACGATCTGTTCCTGCGCAAGCTCCCCGCGCAGGCCGGCGATGAACTCGCCGACGTGCTCATGAGTCGCTACGAGAAGGGCTCAACGATCATCACCTCGAATCGCCCGTTCGAGGACTGGGCAAAGTTGCTCGGCGACGTGGTGGTCGTCACCCCGCTTCTGGACCGCCTCATGCACCACGGCCATCTGCTCAAATTCGAGGGCAAGAGCTGGCGGCTCAAGGAAGCCGCAGCGCGGGTTGCCAAACGGGGATCAACCGAATAAAGTCACCTCGTCCCGCCGCCGGGGGGTGGAGGAGTTTGACCCGGCCACAGGTGGGGGAGTTTGAGGTGGCCACCGGGGCAATTGCCTCGCGCACATCGCCTCCGATTCTTATGCCGCTTTGCGCATGGGTTCAGCACGCGCGCCGCGCAACGCCGTCTTCAGGATCCAGAGCTCGCGGTAGCCCTGGATGCGCCGGAAACTTTTCTCGGCCTCCAGGAACCCGGCGGCACTCCAGCGCAGCACCATGTCGGCATCGCGCCAGCGGCTCACTTTGCCGGTGACCTCGCGCACGCGCCGATTCGGGCTCTCGATGATGTTGGTCGTAGCCAAGCAACGCACCAGCGCCGGCGACAGCCCCAGGGCGTTCACCGTGAAGCTCTCCTCCAGTCCCTCCAACAGACTCGCCGCCGCGTCGCTGTGCTCGCGCTTGAGCCAGGTCGCCTGCTGCTTGAGCTTGGCAATGCCGTCCTTCGCGTCGAGCTTGTAGGCCGCGTGCATCACCGCTTTGACCTGCGCGGCGAGGCGCGCATCGGGCAGGCGCTCCAGCACATTTCTCACCTTGTGCGTGCGGCAGCGCTGCACCAGCGCTGCTTGCCCGTAGACCTCGCGGATCGCGGATCGCAGTGCTTTGGCCCCGTCGATCACGAACAGGCGCCGCTTCGCGGCATCGATCCCGCGCGCCACCAGCGAGCCGAGCAGGTCTTTCACCACTTGGGCGTTCTCGGAGCTGCCGGCCACCAACCCGAGCAGGTGTTTCTTACCCTCCTCATCCAGCCCCACCGCGGCCAGCACGTGATGGCCCGCGATCTCGATGCCGTCGATCCACACGGCCAGGATGTCGTGGTCGTGAAACTTGCGCTCCATGAGCGCGGCAAGGGCGGTCTCGGAAGCGGCGATCAGCTCGGGCGAGACATCCCCGTGGCGTCGGCCAACTCCGGCAGTACGCGCCCGTAGCGGAGCGTCGAGACCCCCGCGAGCACGATCTCGCTCATCCTGCAGCCCAGCCGCGCATCCTCCTTGAGCCGCTCATACAGCGGAATCGCCACCTCCGCTCCTTGCCTTGCCCGCAGGCGCGGGCGCACGAGTTTCAATTTGCGCTCCCCCAGGCAGATGCGTCCGGGTTGGCTCCCATACCACAGCACCTCGCCCGCGCGCTTGCCCCGGCGCGGTACCCCAGCCAGCTGCGCCGCCGAAATCCGAAGCAGCAACTCCACCATCGCCCGGCCACCTTCTGCCAGCACCTCATCGACTGTGTGTTTGGTGTTGACCAGAAGGTCCACCAACGGCAGCAACGGCTCGATCTCCTGCCCAAACAACGACCCGATCGCACGCGCCATCGGGCGCAGCCGCCTGCGTGCGCAACCTGCACCTTTCTTGCCTTCTCGTTTCCTGCTAACTTCCTTCACGGCGGTTCTCCTTTCCTTGAGTTCAAGGTTGTGAGCAAACCCGATTCTCTCGGATTCACCGTAAGCGTCATTTCGAGGCCCTCTTGCTGGAAGGGTAGTTGGTGAGGACGATGGTGTCCGCCAAGTCGAAGAAGTGGACACCAAGATGGACAGAGGGTCAATGGTGGTGGCGGGCGCGCCGTAC
>JACQGN010000050.1 GCA_016199545.1 Betaproteobacteria bacterium
AACTAGAAATCAACGTCACCAAGAAAATGCTAAACCCATATACCAGCATATACAAGCGTCTACGCGTATATATCTACATCTGCCGGCATATATCTACAGGTATAGCGTTTCTATCCCGCGGTGTGATGTGGCGGAGGTCAAGGTCAGCCTTTCAGCCGCCAGCGCTCGGCAGCGATGTCGTCGGTGGCGCGGGACTCGACCCAGCGGGCGCCTGAGGGCGTGCTCTCCTTCTTCCAGAACGGCGCGCGGGTCTTGAGGTAGTCCATGATGAATTCGCACGCGGCGAAAGCGTCGCCGCGATGCGAACTGGTGACGATCACCAGCACGATCTGGTCGGTGGGCCGGAGCGTGCCGATGCGGTGAATGACGAGCGCGTCGAATACCTTCCAGCGGCCGCGCGCCTGGGTGATGATGTCTTCGATCGACCTCTCGGTCATGCCGGGATAGTGTTCGAGCGTCATCTCGGCGACGGCGTCGCCGTCGTTCACGTCACGCACGACGCCGACGAAGCTCGCAACCGCGCCGATCTTCGGATTCGCGCGGCGCAGTTGGGCGATTTCGGCGCCGATGTCGAAGTCTTCGGTTTGGATTCGGACGGCCACGTGAAACCCACCCCCATCCTAACCTTCCCCCTGAGGGGGAAGGAATAATTGTTGATCTTCCCCCTGAGGGGGAAGGAATAATCGTTGATCTTCCCCCTGAGGGGGAAGGAATAATCGTTGATCTTCCCCCGTCAAGGGGGAAGGAAGTGTTTGTCTATCCGCCGGTGACGGGCGGGAAGAAGGCGATCTCGTCGCCGTCCGCAACGGGCGCGCCGCCGCTCGCCATATTCTGGTTGACCGCGGCGCGCAATGCCTTGTTCCCTGCCAGTTCCGTCGCCCATGCTCCGCCGCGTGCAACCAACAGTGCGCGCAACCCATCGAGGTCGCGCACGCTTTGCGGGAGCGCGATCTGCTCCGAGCCGGTGCCCAGCTCTTCCCGCAATCGGGCGAAATAAAGCACGGTAATCATGGCGTCAGCTTACACCCCCGGGCGGGGGTTTCCAATTGCCAGAAAAGCATAGACGCGAAGGACACGAAATGAACTACCCCGCCGCAAGCGGCAGGGTATCGAACACCCAAACCGAAAAACCTCTCGTGGCAAGCCACGGGGAATTGGACCTGGAGAGATTCAAAATCAAATGCGGGAGAGTGGCAGGTTGGGCTGAGGCGCTTCGCGCCGATGCTCAACGATCGACGTGTGGGTGTTGGGCATCACTTCGTTCAGCCCAACCTACGAGGCCGGGTACCGATGCCCAACGATCGACGCGTGTGTGCGTTGGGCATCACTCCGTTCAGCCCAACCTACCGAGATATTGGCGTTCACGCCAGGCCGACGTGCTGCAGCATGAAATCGGCAATGGTGGCGTGGTCATTGAGATCGAACTGCGGCAATCGCGTATCGAGGCGCTGATCGCTCGCGATTGCGACGATATCCGCGTCGTGCGGGTGCAGCGGCGGTTCACCCACGTCCGCGCGGTAGACTTCGAGCTTGGGAATGGGCTCGCGCTTGAAACCCTCGATCAGCACCAGGTCGCACGCTGAAAGGTGCACGAGGTGCTCGGCGAGCCCCGGTTCGGGCGCCCCGCGCAGTTCGTGCATCAACGCCCACCGGCGCGAAGAAGTCACCAGCACCTCGGTGCATCCCGCATGCCGGTGGCGGTACGAGTCCTTGCCCGCCTGGTCCACATCGAAGGTATGGTGCGCGTGCTTGACGAGCGCAACCTTCAGTCCGCGCGCGACGAACAGCGGAATGAGCTTCTCGATCAGCGTCGTCTTCCCGCTGCCGGACCAACCCGCAAATCCGAATGTCTTCATATACGTTTATCTGCAATGATAGCGGAGCTTCGTTATTCCCGTCTAGATATAGCGGCACTGGTCATGTTATCGTGGCCGCATGGAACTCCAGCAAGTCATCTTCCTGTCCGTCCTGTTCTTCATGGTTGCGACGTTCTACACGACCGTCGGCCACGCGGGTGCTTCAGGCTATCTTGCCATGATGGCGCTGCTGGGACTCGCCCCCGAGGTCATGCGCCCGACGGCGCTGGTCCTCAATATCGTCGTGGCTGCATTCACGGTCTATCGTTTCCGCAGGGCGCGTTTTTTCTCGTGGCCTGGCCTGTGGCCGTTTCTGCTGGGCTCGGTACCGTTCGCGGCCGTAGGTGGCGTCCAGAGCCTGTCGCGCGGCACGTATTACGTGGCAATGGGCGTGGTGCTGCTGCTTGCCGCAGCTTACCTCGTCTGGCGCGCGTTCGGTTCGCGCGTCCTCATGGAGGAAGGCATCGTGCGGGTCAGGAAGCTCCCGGCGGTATTCATGGGGTGTGCGATTGGGTTCGTTTCAGGCTTGATCGGAGTCGGTGGCGGCATTTTCCTCAGCCCCATTCTGCTGATGCTCAACTGGGCGGGCCCGAAGACAACCGCAGGCATTTCCGCGCCCTTCATCCTGGTCAACTCAGCGGTGGCGCTGATAGCGGGATCGTTGACCGTGCAGTCGCTGCCCGGAGAACTGCCGTTGCTCGTGGCCGCCGCGCTGGCCGGCGCCTGCCTCGGCACCTGGTTGGGGCTGGTGCGATTCAAGCAAAAGGGGTTGCTCGTCACTCTCGCCATCGTCATGTCGCTGGCGGGATTGAAGCTGCTCCTGACGGCCTGAGGCCGTCAGCGGGATTCGCGCTTCGCCAGCTTGCGCTGATGCGCAACGAATTTGCCGAGGTCCGCGGCAATCGCCACCGACGCCTTGTCTTCCATCTTATGGTAGAGCCTGACGAGGCGCCGCCCGAAGGCCGTCACCTGCGCGCCCCCACCCCGCTTGCCGCCCACCGTAGTGAGCACGACCCGCTCCTTGAAGCTCTCATTGAGAGCGTCCACCAACTTCCAGGCACGGCGATACGACATGCCCATTGCGCGCGCGGCGGCGGAAATCGAACCAGTCTTTTCGATCTGCCCGATGAGCGCCGCCTTCCCGGGCCCCATGGCGGGTTCCCCGGAGCCGAGCACGCGCAACGTCAGTCCCGGATAGCGTGGCATGCCTCAGTCTACAACACGAAAGCCGGCGCTATTCTAACCTGCGGGTTGGTGCCAATTCCTTGCGGGCATTCGGAAAGAACAACTGGTCGGCGCCGATCTTGTAGCCCGCGATCGCCCGCTGGCCGTCGGCCGACACAACCCAGTCGATAAACGCCTGGCCGAGATCCTTCTTCACGTGCGCGTGCTTCGCGGGGTTGACGAGCATGATGCCGTACTGGTTGAACAGACGCTTATCACCTTGCACGACGATGACGAGCTCGCCGCGGTTCTTGAAGGAGAGCCACGTGCCGCGGTCGGTGAAAGCGTAGGCGTTCATGCCCGCGGCGGTATTGAGCGTCGGCCCCATGCCCGAGCCCGTCTCCCGGTACCACCTGCCCTTTCCGGTTGCGGGATCGATACCCGCGGCCTTCCACAATCGCACCTCTGCGGCATGCGTGCCGCTCCTGTCCCCGCGTGAGACGAACGGCGCCGCCGCCCCGGCGATCCTTTTGTACGCGGCGAGGATATCCTTCCCGCCCGCAATCTTCGCGGGATCGGATTTCGGACCGACGAGGATGAAGTCGTTGTACATCACTTCGAGCCGCCTCACACCGTAGCCCTCGGCGATGAATTTTTCTTCTGCGATCTTGTCGTGCACGAACACGACATCGGCATCGCCGCGCCGGGCCATGTCGAGCGCCTGCCCGGTACCAAGGGCCACCACTCGCACCTGGATGCCGGCCTTCTTCTCGAACACCGGCAGGATGTGTTTGAACAGCCCGGACTGCTCGGTAGATGTGGTCGAAGTGACCGTGATGAATTTCTGAGCCGGTGCGTCCGGCGCGGTCGCGGCGGTGGAAAGGATCACGGCGGCGCAAAGCAAACTCCTCCTCAACTCCACGGCAATTCTCCTTTGATGAAGGCGGCGGCTTCCGCCGACGCGGGTTGCCGGAAAAATTGATCCACCGGAGCACGCTCGACGAGCCGTCCCTGGTTGAGGAACAGGATCTCGTCGCCGAGCCGACGCGCCTGGCCGAGGTTGTGGGTGGTCATGATGATCTTGGTGCCGGTCGCGCGAATGGCAGCGACGATCGCCTCGAGTTCACGGGTCGCGCCGGGATCGAGGTTGGCGGTCGGTTCGTCGAGAAACAGCACCTCCGGCCCCAGCGCCCAGGCGCGCGCCAGCGCAAGCTTCTGCTGCTCCCCGCCCGAGAGCACGCGTGCCGCCTGCTGCGACTTGTCCGTCAGCCCCACCACGTCCAGCACATCGCGCGCGCGGAGTTCGCGTTCCGTGCGAGCGACGCCCGCGAGTTTCAGCCCGTAAACGATGTTGGCGAGCGCGGAGCGGCGCAGCATGACGGGGCGCTGGAACACCATCGCCTGCCGGCGTGGTCGCCCGGCGCCTCCGTTGCCACGCCAGACGATGGCGCCGCCAGTGGGTCGCAGCAGGCCGTGGCACAGCCTCATCAGCACGCTTTTCCCGGCGCCATTGGGGCCAAGGATGATGGTGCGGGGTCCGGCGCCGATCTCCACCGAAACGCGGTCGATGATGACTTTGCCGTTGACGCCGAAGCACACATCCTTGAGTTCTAGCGGCAGCACTCGTGCATTCCCCCATTACTCATTGCCCATCACCAATCACTTATCTAACCGTAGCGGCGCAACGCCGCCTCCCTGATGAGACTCGCTGCGGCGTTGAGCATGATCACCAGCCCCACGAGAATCACGCCCAGTCCGAGCGCAAGCGGCAGATCCCCTTTGCTGGTTTCGAGCGCGATGGTCGTGGTCATTACGCGCGTCACGCCGTCGATGTTGCCGCCGACGATCATCACCGCGCCGACTTCGGCGGCAGCGCGCCCGAATCCGGCCAGCACGATGGTGACCAGCGAGAACCGGGTATCCCACAACAGCGTGATTGCCGCCGTCATGCGCCGCGCGCCCAGCGAGCGCAACTGCTCCTCGTACTCCCGCCACGCGTCTTCCAGAACCTGGCGCGACAGCGCGGCCACGATGGGCGTGACGAGTATCGCCTGCGCGACGATCATGGCCGCCGGCGTGAACAATATGCCGAACGACCCGAGCGGACCCGCGCGCGAGAGCAACAGGTAGACCAGCAGTCCGACCACCACCGGCGGCAGCCCCATCAGCGCATTGAGCAGCACCACTACCGCCTGCCGTCCGCGGAACCGTTCCACCGCCAGCACCGCGCCGAGCGGAAGACCGACGAGCGCGGCGAGGATGACGGCAGTGAGGCTCACTTTCAGGCTCAACGCCACGATATCGAGCAACTGCGGATCGAGCCGTGCGACCAGGGCAAACGCCTGTGCGAACGCCTGTCCGAGGTCGTTCATCATCGATACACCCGACGCCCTATCGTGCGCATCCGGACATTATTACCGATACTCGGCCAGGACTGAACATGCCGTAGAAGACGGCCGGTTCGTGGGCTACAATTTGCAATTGACCGAATGCAGGCGCCACTCTCTGGCGCAGGATGACCG